>CAZCFM010000019.1:0-37178 GCA_964497855.1 uncultured Verrucomicrobiota bacterium
GGGGTGTCAAGGTAAAATTTATATTACAGCTGTTGCATTATTTATAATCAAAGGTGATTGAAAGCCTCTCCAATTGTGGTATTGGGATGAAAGCCACATGCAGACATTTCTCGCAGAACATCCACCCATTTTGCAATCCCTCATGTCCCACCACGCTTGGCCAACCCTTGCGTTTGGGCTTCGCGTGATTTTTTTTGTGCTGTTTGGGTTGTTACTCATTCGTATGCACTTCAGGTTATCAAAGGAAGGGGGGCGAGGGGTGCAGAGATTGCCCTTTGCCGTTTGGGTGGCCGTTCCTCTCATCCTTTTTCTCTTGGCGGGTCGACAGGCCGTATGGCAACTCCTTGGCAGCCGAAATGAAAAGTTCGTTGGATTCATGCAACGATACGACCGCCGCGAGTTTAATCCGGCGCATTTGGTGCGCTCAGGAAAGATTTTGGATCGAAATGGAGCCGTACTGGCTGAAAGTCGGGTAACACCCCGGGGGATCCAACGCCTCTACCGCCACGGCCCCCTGTTCAGCCATGCCATCGGCTACAACAATCCCGTATATGGTTTATCCGGGGTGGAATCGGCAGCACGTGCGGATCTTGTCGGAGGTCCCCTGCGAACTAAAGAAGATTTGGCTCGATTTGGGACCTCCCTACTCGACCGGAAGGCACACGCGGAAGGCCCCTCCTTGAAAACCACGTTGGATCTTCGATTGCAGCGAAAGGCACGTGATCTCATGGAGGGTCGCACAGGTGCAGTGGTCTTGATGGATGTTGAAACGGGAGATCTGTTGGTTTTACTTAGTTCTCCTGATTTTGACCCCAACCGCCTGTATCCGCGCGTTTTCAACTCTGGAAATGCCCCTTTGGTCAATCGGGCCTTAGCGGGTCAATATCCCCCCGGCTCCGTATTCAAGGTTCTCATCGCAGCTGCCGCACTCCATACGGGTACTACGGGAACGCTGAATACGCCGGTGGAGGGATGGACTGCAGGCAAGGGGAACCCACCCATTCGCGACCATGAATACTACAGTACACAAAAGGAAGGCCGGCGCTGGAAAGGTCACGGCCCCCTCTCACTCGGTCAAGCCCTTGCAAAATCGTCCAACACCTATTTCGCGCAATTGGGACCAAAAATTGGATCCGCCTCGTTAGGTAAAATCATGGACACATCAGGATTGACTCAGTCCATCCCGCTTTGGAACAAAACCGAGGGAACGCTGACACTTCGGCCAGCACGACTTCCCTCTTTGCAGGACAGCCAAGCGTACGGACTGGGCCAATTCTGCATCGGACAAGGAGACGTGCTTGTCAGCCCTTTGCACATGGCAATGATCAGCGCAGCTGTCGCCAATGGGGGTCGCGTGGTATTCCCCCGCCTGGATCCAACCATGACGCAACGTGAAGGCGGCTCCCTGTGCCCCCCACCCCAGGCGGAATCCCTGCGCCGAATGATGGTGCGCGTTGTTGAGGAGGGGACGGGACGCGGCATGCGCATGCCGGAAATCTCCTCTGGCGGCAAAACCGGAACCGCGCAGACCGGTACCGGGCGCGAATCCCACAGTTGGTACGTCGGCTTTGCCCCGGCTACTCGACCGAAGTGGGCCTTTTGCGTCATGATCGAACATGGGGGCTACGGTTCGGTTTCGGCCCTTCCCGTCGCACGTGAACTCCTGCGCTTTGGGGTGAAGGAAGGAATATTGCGCCCATGAGCCCCAAACATACTACAAGCGCGAAGTCTGAAGCAAAAACGGGTGTTCCTGGACTGTTGGGGATACTGTTGCTCATGTGTTGCGGGGTTATGCTTGTATTGGGTTCGCGTGCAGGCGAGGGCCAGGTTCTGAGTTGGGGCGATGTCTTGCCCTTTGGGGTGTGGCTAGTCTCTTCACTGCTGCTGATTCTGTTTTTATATATTTTTGGTTTTTCCGGTTTTTCCTCACTTGTCAGCGCTATCCTCCTGTTGTCAGGACTGGGGGTTCTGGTCCGGGCACGAATGACAGGAGCCGTCGAAGGAGTGGGCGACATGGCTCTCTGGGTCCAACCGCTCGGTTTTGCCTGGATCTTTTTTACGTGGCTTTTTTTTCGCAAAAATCGAGCGGAGGCCCTCAAATCCTTCTGGCCTCTGGCCGCACTCCTCAGCCCTGTATTGATCGGGGCCGTGCTTGCATTGGGCTCACGTTTTCGCGGTGCCATGTATGGTCCGGGCGCTATGACGCCAACAGAACTGCTAAAAGTCACCGTACCTTTTGCGCTCGCCGGCTACTTTTCCCATCGCGAGGCTCTCTGGAAAGGGCGCGCCTTCTGGAACCCGCCCCTCGCTTCCTTTCTGTTCCTGGGTATTGCATGGATCGTATTGTGTGGATTGCTGGTCCTGCAGCGCGATCTGGGACTGCTGGTTTTGCTCAGTCTCACATTGGCCTTCATGTTGATGGCGGTGACCCACTCTTCGAGCTGGGGACTATTGACCCTGGCCGCAGGGGCGGGTGGTCTGTGGGCGGCCGCAAAAGTCTTCGCTCATGGGGCCCGGCGTTTGGAGGCCTGGCAAAATCCATTTGCCGACCCCACGGGTGCGGGATGGCAAGTCCTACAAGGGTTGAGCGGGCTCTACGCCGGCGGGCTGGCGGGAACCGGACTGGGCGCGGGTCGGCCTGACCGCTTGCCCATCGCTGGCTCGGATTTTGTCTACGCAGTCTACGGAGAAGAAACAGGTTACATCGGCTGTTTGCTGCTGCTGGGATTGTACGGACTTCTTCTCCGCAGCGGATTTCGCATTGCATCCAATCAACATCAACCGTTTTCCTATCTTCTCGCCTGCGGAATTTGCGCCTCATTGGCGGTCCAAACCCTCGTCAACATCGCAGGCGTCGTGACCCTGCTCCCCATCACGGGAATCACACTCCCGTACATCAGTCAGGGAGGCAGCAGTTTCTGGGTGACGAGTGTTCAGTTTGGCATTTTGCTGGGCCTATCCGAAGTAAAAGCAAACAAAGGGGAACATCGAAAGCAGGCTGGACACCAGAAACGTCCCTGACAACGCAGGAAACGGCATTCCATTTTCGGCAGAACGGCGAAGCTGCATTGACTTTCCCAAGGGATGCCGTAGAAAAAGAACATGTCTCTGTTCATCCTCCCAGCCCTCATTATTCTTGCCGTTCTCCTCCTCTGCGTTTTGGGAATGGCCATCGGTGTGCTCTTCGGCCGCAAACCCATCCAACACTGCGGAAACTCCTCCTTGGTCTATAAAGGCGAAAAGATCGATTGCCCCGTCTGCGCCAACACCGGCTGCAAGAACAATAAACAGGGCTCCTGCGACAAACACGAACACTAAGGCCTCGATGCGATTGTTTCGGCAGCTTGCATTCCTCCGGAATCACCGCTATGTCTGATGCATGAAAATTCTGTTTGTTGGTGATATCATGGGCGCCGCTGGCCGCGAAGCCTTTCTGGAAATCGCGATTCCGATGAAACGGGAGCGCAAAATAGACGCGCTGGTGGTCAACGGAGAAAACGCCGCCGCCGGGAAAGGGATCAGCCCCAAGTTCTGCAAAGAGTTTCTCGATGCCGGGGCGGATGTCATCACCCTGGGCGACCACAGCTACGACCAAAAAGAGCTGATGCCCTATTTGAACGAGGAAACCCGGGTCATCCGCCCTGCAAATTTCGCCCCGGGATGCCCTGGCCGCGGCTGGACCACGGTACAGACCGGGGCCGGACCGCTGACTGTGATCAGCCTCATCGGCCGCGTATTCATGAATCCCTACGACTGCCCTTTCCGCTGCGCCGACAGCCTGCTCGCGAAGGCCCCGCGAAACCAGCCCATCTTTGTGGACATGCACTGCGAGGCCACCTCCGAGAAAATGGCCATGGGCTGGCACCTCGCCGGACGTGTCACCGCCGTGGCCGGAACCCACACCCATGTGCAGACCTCCGACGACCGCATTCTCAAGGGCCACACCGCCTACATCACCGACACCGGCATGACAGGTGCAAAAGATTCGGTCATCGGCTCCGAAATCCCCGACGTGCTCAAACGTTTTCTCACCGGACTACCCGTCCGCTTCGAGCCTGGCAAAGACAACGTCTCCCTCGACGGATTTTTTGTCGAATGTGAAAGCAACGGTCGCGCCACCTCCTGCGAGCGTCTGCGCATTCCCCGCCATGCCTGAAGCCCGCACCATTCTCTCGATTCACGCGTTGACCACCCGGGTGCGTCAACTTCTGGAGAAATCCATTGGCCGGGTCTGGATCGAAGGGGAAGTTTCCAATCTGTCGGCCCCGAGTTCCGGGCATCTCTATTTCACGCTGAAGGACGAGGGCGGACAGATTCAAGCCGCCTGGTTTAAGGGCCGCCGCAGTCCCGAAGCCCTCCTCCCCCGCGATGGGATGAAAGTACGGGTCTACGGACTTATCACCGCCTACGAACGCGGTGCCCAAATCCAGATCCTTGTCGAACAGGCCGAAGACGCCGGAGCCGGCGACCTGATGCGGCGCTTTGAGGAACTCAAAGCAAAACTCAAAGCCGAAGGCCTCTTTGAGGCTTCCCGTAAAAAGCCCCTTCCCCTGCTGCCACGGCGCATCGGCATCGTCACCTCGCCCACCGGCGCGGCCATCCGCGACATTCTCACCGTGCTCGAACGCCGATTTCCGGACCGACACATTCTTCTGGCCCCTGTTCCGGTGCAGGGCGCCGCCGCTGCGGACAGCATCGCCCGGGCGATCCAGTTCTTCAACACCCAGCAGCTTGTGGACGTGATCATCGTCGGACGCGGCGGGGGCAGCCTCGAAGACTTGTGGAGTTTTAACGAAGAAGTCGTGGCCCGCGCGGTTGCCGCCTCCGTTCTGCCGATCATTTCCGCCGTCGGGCACGAGACGGATTTCAGCATCTGCGATTTTGTCGCCGATTTGCGTGCCCCCACCCCATCGGCTGCCGCGGAGTTGGTGATTGGCCGCAAAGAGGATTTTCAAAAACAAATCGCCCGTCTGGAACAACGCCTTGGCAGCGCGCTGGATCAGCGGCGTTTACGACTGCGCAATCGACTGGAACGCGCACGCGGTCACCGCTTTTTCCATGAACCCCGACTCATCGCGGCGGCACAACGCCAGAAAGTGACACGGCTCAACGAACGGCTCCGAAACGCGTTGCAACGGCGGGTCAGCGACCCCCAGAAACGCCTCACGGAAATGCGCATGGAACTCCGACACAATTTGGAACGTCGCCTTCGGGACAGTCAGCGCCACCTCGATGACCTCCGCCAGGCGCTCCCCCGTCCCGTGCATCAACGCCAGCGCGAACTCCATGCCCGGATGGAACAGATGTGCGCCCAACTTCGCTCTCTCAACCCCAAACAGGTTCTCCGCCGCGGCTACAGCATCACCCGCATCGAAGGCGGGGGCGTGATTGAAAACGTCGAGACGCTTCGCCCGGGTCAAAAGCTCGAGACCCTGACCCAGCACGGGATCCTTCACTCCACCCTTGATCACAGCGAAGCGACATGAAAAAGGCCGGCGGATGCCGGCCTTCTGGAGGAATCGCTTTCGCGAATGCGCTTACCAACGATAGTGGGCAAAGGCGCGGTTGGCCTGAGCCATCTTGTGGGTATCGTCGCGTTTTTTGATCGCGGAACCCGTGTTGTTGAAGGCATCCACAATTTCAGCGGCGAGGGCTTTGGCCATCGGCACACCTTTGCGGGCTTTGGAGTAGTTGATGATCCAGCGCATGGCCAACGAACGGCTGCGGGGAGCGGAAAGTTCCATCGGAACCTGATAGGTGGCACCACCAACGCGGCGGGATTTCACTTCAAGCTGGGGGCGAATGTTTTCGATGGCGTTCTCAAAAACCTCCAATGCATCCACATTGGTTTTTTCAGCAACCTGTTCCAGCGCGGTGTACAACACATTCTGGGCAACGGTTTTTTTACCGTCGCGCATGATCTGGTTGACAAAACGCGTGATTTCAACATTGCCGTATTTCGGGTCGGGAATTACATCCCGTTTCACAGAGCGGTGACGACGTGACATGGTCTTGGTTTCCTCTTGAGATTATTACTTTTTCTTGCCAGTGGCAGCAGCCTGACCGGCTTTCGGACGTTTCGCACCGTACTTGGAACGGCCGCGGCGACGTTTGTCGACACCCAGGCAGTCCAAGGCTCCGCGGATGATGTGGTAACGAACACCGGGAAGGTCAGGCACGCGGCCGCCGCGGACCAGCACCATGCTGTGTTCCTGCAGGTTGTGGCCTTCACCGGGAATATAGGCTGTGACTTCCTGTCCATTGGTCAGACGCACACGGGCGATTTTACGCAACGCGGAGTTCGGCTTCTTGGGGGTCATGGTCTTCACGAGCAAGCAAACGCCACGGCGTTGCGGGCAGCCTTGCAATGCGCGGGATTTGCTTTTCTTCAGTACCGGGTTGCGGCCCTGGCGTACAAGTTGATTGATGGTCGGCATGTGTTTTCAGTCCTGGGTTAAAATCGGGGCCGGATGACATAGCACATCACCCGGAGGCCCCGCAATCCTGTTTTCAGTTTTCGATAGAGTTTTTCTCGTCGTTCGTACGGTCACCGTGCAGTTCGTCTGCGGAAATCGGCTCGGCTCCGTACTTCAGGCGGATGTTTTTATAGAGGTCAAACCCTGTCCCGGCGGGGATCAGATGACCCATGATGACGTTTTCCTTGAATCCGCGAAGTTCATCGCGTTTGGAAAGCGCGGCAGCTTCGGTCAGCACGCGGGTGGTGTCCTGGAAGCTGGCGGCGGAGATGAAGCTTTCCGTTTCCAGGGCGGCTTTGGTGATGCCCAGCAGAACGGGCGTCGAGGTCGACGGCGTACGCCCTTCGGCGACGGCCACGCGATTGACTTCCTCGAATTCCAGACGGTCCATGGTCTCGTCGGGCAGAAGACGGGTGTCTCCCGGCTCGGCGACCCGGACTTTGCGAAGCATCTGGCGGACAATGATCTCGATGTGTTTGTCGTTGATCTCCACACCCTGGACGCGATACACGCCCTGGACCTGGTCGACCAAATACTCCTGCAACGCCTGGGGTCCGCAGACCTCAAGCAGTTCCTGGGGAGACACCGGACCTTCCGTCAACTGCTGTCCTTTGCGGACAAAGTCGCCGCGGAACACGACGACGTGTTTGCCCATCGGGATCAAATGCTCTTCCGCTTCACCGGTTTCCGCATCGCGGACCACGAGACGGCGTTTGCCGCGGGTCGAACCTTCAAAGTCCACAACCCCGTCGATCCGCGCGATTTCGGCGGCGTCTTTGGGCTTGCGGGCTTCAAACAGTTCGGACACACGGGGCAGACCGCCGGTGATGTCGTTGGTGCGGGCCGCTTTGCGCGGGGTTTTGGCGATCACGGTACCGGCATTGACCAGCAGACCTTCCGTCACCGTCACCTGCGCGCCGGAGGGAATGGCGTAGGCGCTGAGCACGCGTTCGGGATTCTGGGAATCCACGAGGATGATCTGCGGGTGCAAGTCTTCCTTGTGTTCCATCACCGTCGTGTTTTCAACGTCGGTCTGCGCATCGAGTTCCTTGCGGATGGTCACACCCTCAATGAAATCATGCAGCTTCACCAAACCGGTGTGCTCGGAAATGATCGGCACGTTGTGCGGATCCCATTTCATGAAGGGCTGGCCTTTTTTGACTTTATCACCATCGGCCACAGAAACCTGCGCACCAATCATGGTCGTGTGCCGTTCCAGCTCGCGACCCTGGGCGTCATAAATGCAAACCGCGCCGTTCTTGTTCAGAACCGTGTAGGACGTGCTACCGTCTTCCTGGGGCACTGCCACCGCGCGGATGTCCGTGTAGCGAAGCACACCATTGTTGCGGGCCGAAATCTCGGGGTTCTTGAACACGCTGCTGGCCACACCGCCGACGTGGAAGGTGCGCATGGTGAGCTGGGTGCCGGGTTCGCCGATGGACTGCGCGGCAATGATGCCAATCGCTTCGCCAAGAGCACCCGGAGCGCCTGTCGCGGGGTTGATCCCGTAACACTTCGCGCAAATGCCACGTTTGCTTTCGCAGGTGAGCGCACTGCGAATGCGCATGACCTCAATGCCGGCATGGTCAATGGAGGCAGCGACCCGCTCATCAATGAGCTGGCCATCCGCCACCAGAATTTTGCCCGTCAGAGGATCAAGGATATTTTGCAGAGCCGTGCGGCCAATGCAACGGGCACCAACGCTGACTTTCTCTTCGTCACCGTCGCGAATCGCGCGGACTTCAATACCATTGCTGGTGCCGCAATCGATTTCGTTTACGATGATGTCGTGGGCCACGTCCACCAGTTTGCGTGTAAGGTACCCGGAGTCCGCCGTTTTCAGCGCGGTATCGGCCAGACCCTTGCGGGCGCCGTGGGTACTGATGAAGTACTCCAGCACCGAGAGACCTTCGCGGAAGTTGGACAAAATCGGGCGTTCGATAATTTCACCGGAGGGCTTGGCCATCAGACCACGCATACCGGCCAACTGACGAATCTGCTGTTTGGAACCACGGGCACCGGAGTCCACCATCACGAAAATGGGGTTGATGTGCGCCTGGTTGTTGTTGTACTCCATCGCCTGGAACATCACGTTGGTGATCTGTTCGGTCGCGTGGGTCCAGATGTCTTTCACACGGTTGTGGCGTTCGCCGTCGGTGATAACCCCTTTGCGGTACTGCGCTTCGATGTCCGCCACTTCCTTGTGGGAGGCGTCGAGCACGCGCTTCTTCTCGTCGGGGATGATCATGTCGACAATACCGATCGAGATGCCGGAGCGCGTGGCCACGTCAAAACCGAGCAGTTTGAGGCGGTCGAGCATGAGCACGGTTTCCGGATGTCCGGCGGTCTGATAACAGCGCCAGATCAACTCACCGAGTTTCTTTTTGTTCACGGAACCGTTGAAAAAGCCCATGCCTTCGGGCCAGATTTCGTTGAAGAACACACGGCCCACGGTGGTGGTGATCACCGATTTCGTCTGATCGCCGTAAATGGTCTGACGACCATGGTCGGGATTGCGGAAACGGATGCGGGTGTGAATCTGGAGCACGCCTTCGTCGAACGCGGTATGGACTTCGTGCGAATCCGCCAGAATTGGCAGGTGCTCTTCGGTCTTCACGGTGCCCGTGCGTTCCGCAATGCGGTCGTGCTGGGAAGACGTGGTGATGTAGTACGCGCCCAAGCAAATGTCTTGCGACGGGGTGGTGATCGGCTTGCCGCTCGAAGGCGAGAAGATGTTGTTCGCCGCCAGCATGAGCAGGCGGGTTTCCATCTGGGCTTCCACCGAGAGGGGCACGTGCACCGCCATCTGGTCGCCGTCAAAGTCCGCGTTGTACGCGGTGCAGACGAGCGGATGCAGGCGGATCGCCTCCCCTTCAATCAACACGGGCTCAAAGGCCTGCATCGACAAACGGTGCAGCGTGGGCGCGCGGTTCAACAGAACGGTGTGACCTTTGGTGACCTGTTCCAGAATGTCCCAGACTTCGTCCGATTGACGCTCAATCAGCTTTTTGGCCGAACGAACGGTATGGACAATGCCCAGGTCTTTCAGACGGCGGATAATGAAGGGCTCGAACAGCACCAGCGCCATCTTTTTGGGAAGACCGCATTGATGCAGGCTCAGCTCGGGACCCACAACGATCACGGAACGGCCCGAATAGTCGACGCGTTTGCCGAGAAGGTTCTGGCGGAAACGGCCTTGTTTGCCTTTCAGCATGTCGCTGAGTGATTTGAGGGGGCGGTTGCCGGCGCCGGTCACCGCACGTCCGTGACGTCCGTTGTCCAGCATCGCATCCACGGCCTCCTGCAACATGCGCTTCTCGTTGCGGATGATCACGTCCGGGGTCTTCAACTGCAGCAGGCTCTTCAAGCGGTTGTTGCGGTTGATGACGCGGCGGTACAGATCGTTCAAATCCGAGGTCGCAAAACGGCCGCCTTCGAGGGGCACCAGCGGGCGGAGGTCCGGAGGAATCACGGGAAGAACTTCCAGAATCATCCACTCCGGACGCGTATTCGTGTCCAGGAAGGCCTGCATGGTTTTCAGGCGCTTCACCAGCTTCTTCATGTTCTGCTTGCTGCCGGTGGAGGCGAGTTCTTCTTCAATTTTCGTGATTTCTTCGGCGATATCCAGCTCGGCCATCAGGTCGCGAATGCCTTCCGCGCCCATTTTGGCCACAAAACCGTGTTCCCCGTATTTCTCTTCACACTCACGGAGTTCCAGTTCGCTGAGCAACTGCTTTTTCTGCAAGGCGGTGTTTTCGCCCGGATCCACCACGATATAGTCTTCGTAATAAATCACGCGCTCCAGCGCACGGCTGCTCATGTCGAGCACCATGCCCAGACGCGACGGCGTGCACTTGAAGAACCAAATGTGCGAGACCGGCACGGCCAGCTCAATCGCGCCCATCTGATGGCGACGCACGCTGGACAGGGTCACTTCCACGCCACAACGGTCGCAGATCACGCCCTTGTGTTTGATACGCTTGTATTTTCCGCAGGCACATTCCCAGTCCTTGGTCGGGCCGAAAATGCGCTCGCAAAACAAACCACCTTTTTCAGGTTTGAAGGTGCGGTAGTTGATGGTTTCCGGATTTTTAACTTCCTGGATTTCGCCGTTGCGGCGCGCCCAGGAACGGATCGTCTCCGGAGAGGCGATCGAGATGGTGGCAAAATCATGGCCGCGATCTGTTTCCAGACCGGGGGCTAAAGAGGTGTCGGTGGCTTCCACTGCTGCTGTTCTCCGTTTTCGGGGTAAATCGTGGGGGATCGTCCAGGGCGCCAAGCGCCCTGGACAGGGGGGGATCAGGCTTCGGCGTGTTTCACCTGGATGTCCAGGCCCAACGCCATCATTTCTTTCATCAGCACGTTGAAGGATTCTGGCGTACCGGCGTTGAGGGAGTTTTCGCCCTTGACGATGGCCTCATAAATGGCCGTGCGGCCCGTGAGGTCATCGCTCTTGACGGTCAACACTTCCTGCAGCGAATAGGCGGCTCCGTACGCTTCCAGCGCCCAGACTTCCATTTCGCCGAAACGCTGTCCGCCGTACTGCGCCTTGCCGCCCAGCGGTTGCTGTGTGACCAGGGAGTAGGGACCCACCGCGCGGGCGTGGATTTTTTCGCTGACAAGGTGGTGGAGTTTGAGCATGTAAATCACGCCCACAACCACCTTCTGGTCGAATTTATCCCCGGTGCGTCCATCGAAAAGGTCCGTCTTGCCCGTGTTGGGAAGACCGGCTTTTTCCATGAGGTTCCAGATTTCAGATTCCTTCATGCCGTCGAACACCGGCGTGGCGGCGTGGGTGCCGAGCAAACGGCAGGCCCAGCCCAAGTGCGTTTCCAACACCTGTCCGACGTTCATACGACTGGGCACGCCCAGCGGATTGAGAACGATGTCCACCGGAGTTCCATCCGGAAGGAAAGGCATGTCTTCTTCGGGAACGATCTTGGCCACAACACCTTTGTTACCGTGGCGTCCGGCCATCTTGTCCCCGACGGACAGCTTCTTCTTGCTGGCGACGTATACCTTGACCTTTTTGACCATGCCCGGATCAATGTCGTCGCCACTTTCGAGGCGGTCCATGTTCCGGTCATATTCGGTTTCCAGCTCTTCAAACTTGCTGTTGAAGTCTGAAATGATGCCTTGGATCTTGATCTGAATCGGACTGGGGTCGATTTCCACGTTCTTGTGGGCAGCCGCCAGTTTGCGAAGCAGGGTCTTGGTGATTTTGCGGTTCGCGGGAATGATGATTTCGTCGGTCTTGGCGTTCACCACGTCCAGCGGAATCTTTTCACCCAGAAGAATGTTGCTCAGGGCTTCGGTCAGCGCTTCGGTGATTTCAGCGTTCTTGTTTTTGTAGTCTTCCTGAATCGACTTGGCCTGACGACGTTTCTCACCGGGAGTGAGTTTGTTCTTCTGCGTGGAGTTGCGGGACGCGATTTTCACGTCCATCACAATCCCATAGGTGCCGGAGGGAATTTTCAGGGAGGTGTCACGGACATCCGCGGCTTTTTCACCAAAAATCGCACGCAACAAACGCTCTTCGGGTGCCAGCTCGGTCTCACTCTTGGGCGTGATCTTGCCGACAAGAATGTCGCCGGGTTTGACTTCCGCACCCACACGGATGATACCGTCGTGGTCGAGATTCTTAAGCGCTTCTTCGCCCACGTTCGGAATGTCGCGGGTGATTTCTTCGGGGCCCAGTTTCGTGTCGCGCGCATCACACTCGAATTCTTCGATGTGAATGGAGGTGTAGACGTCCTCCTTGGCGATACGCTCGTTGAGCAGAATGGCGTCTTCGAAGTTGTATCCGCACCAGGGCATGAAGGCCACCAGCACGTTGCGACCGAGGGCCAGTTCGCCCTGATCCGTCGCCGCGCCGTCGGCCAGCACATCGCCGGCTTTCACCTTCTGTCCGACACGGACAATCGGCTTCTGGTTGGCGCAGGTGCCCGCGTTCGTCCGCATGAATTTTCGCAGCTCAAAGCGGCGGAATTCATCGGCCGGCGTCTTGCGCGTGGGCACGGAACCATCCTTGCTGATGACGATTTCTTTGGCCGTGGCCCGGGCAACAATGCCCGCACGGTCGGAAACCACCACCACACCGGAGTCGCGGGCCACACGGCCTTCCACGCCGGTGCCGACGTAGGGACGCTCGGTCACCAACAGCGGAACGGCCTGGCGCTGCATGTTGGAACCCATCAACGCGCGGTTGGCGTCGTCGTGCTCCAAAAAGGGAATCAGCGAGGTCGCCACCGACACCATTTGCAGCGGCGAAACGTCCATGTGGGTCACCTGATCGGCCGGAACCAACTCAAACTCACCCGCTTTGCGGACAGAGACCGTTTCGTTGATGAAACGACCACTTTCATCCAGGGGCGCGTTGGCTTGGGCGATCACGTAGCGCTCTTCATCGTCCGCAGACAAGAAGAGCACGTTTTTCGACACCACGCGGTTTTTCACCACACGGTAGGGGCTTTCGATAAAGCCAAATTCGTTGACACGCGCATAGGTGGACAACGAGCTGATGAGACCGATGTTCGGACCTTCCGGCGTTTCAATCGGGCAAATGCGGCCATAGTGCGAGGTATGCACGTCGCGGACTTCAAAACCAGCGCGCTCGCGGCTCAGGCCTCCCGGACCCAGCGCGGACATGCGGCGCTTGTGGGTCAGTTCGGACAGCGGGTTCGTCTGATCCATAAACTGCGACAACTGGGAACGACCAAAGAAATCCTTGATCACCGCAGACAGCGCTTTGGGATTGACCAAACGCTGCGGCGTGAGTTTTTCCACAGTTGCATCGATCATCGTCATGCGCTCGCGGGCCAGACGCTCTGTGCGCGCCAGACCGACGCGGACCTGACCTTCCATCAGTTCACCCACCGTGCGCACACGGCGGCTGCCCAAATGGTCAATGTCGTCAATCGAGCCTTCGCCGCGCTGCAATTTGAGCAGGTAACGAACAGCGGCAACGAGGTCTTCGCGTTCGAGAACGCGGGAGTCCGGGTTGTCGTGCAGATTCAGTTTCTGCTGGATTTTGTAGCGGCCCACACGACCAAGGTCGTAGCGGCGGGGGTCGCCGAAAATGCGCTTCAACATCTGCTTGGCATTGGCCACGGAGGGGGGATCGCCCGGGCGAAGTTTCGCGTAGATGTCTTTCAAGGCCTCTTCCGTATCGCGGCTGGGGTCCTTTTTCACCGAGTCCAGGAACAAACCTTCGTCAAACGAAATGTCCACCACGTCAATCGACGTGTGCCCGGAAACGGCAATTTGCGAAATCAGATCAAGCGTCAGCTTGTCATAGCGGCGGGCCAGCATATTGCCGGAGTCGCTGTCGACGATGTCGGATTTCAACACCAGATTCGCCAGATCCGTCTCTTTGACTTTCTTGGAGACGGCGAACTTCTTAAAGGTGTAGTAGAGACCCAACAATTCCTCGTCCGTGCCGTATCCCATTGCGCGGAACAGGGTCGGGGCCAGGAATTTGCGGCGACGGCGCTTGCGGTCCAGGTAAATGTTGATCAGCTTGTTGGTGTCAAACTGGACTTCGATCCAGGAACCCCGGTCCGGGATGATGCGGAAGGAGTACAAAATCGAACCGTTGGCATGGGTCGACTGCTCAAAGCAGATGCCCGGCGAACGGTGGAGCTGGCTGACAATGACACGTTCGGCTCCGTTCACCACAAAGGAACCGTTTTCGGTCATCAGCGGAATGTCGCCCATGAAGATATCTTCTTCGCGGACTTCGTCGCCATCTTTGAGACGGAAGGTGACATAAAGGGGGGCCGCAAAGGTCACTCCCTCCTTGATGCATTCCACTTCGGTCAATTTTGGGGCTTGGATATCGTACTTCACGAAGTCCAGCACACATTGTCCATCGTAACTTTCGATGGGGAAAATCTCTTTGAAGACCGCCTGGAAGCCAATCGGCTCCCGTTTCAGGGGGTCAACATCCGCCTGGAGAAAGTCCACAAAGGACTTCTTTTGGATGTCAATCAGGTTGGGAGGTTGGATAACCTCTTCAATGCTACCGTAGTTCGTTCGTTCAACCATGCTGCACCTTCACGCGGCGGGGGGGAGGAATGGGTATCGCCTGCATGGACGCGCGGAATCCATGCAGGCAAGCGAAAAGGTCACCACCGATAATAGGGACGGTGGTGACGATTTCAAGTATTTCAGATAACTTTTTACTTGACGGTGACAGAGGCACCCGCCGCTTCGAGCTTGGCTTTGATTTCCGCCGCTTCGGCCTTGGAGACGCCCGCTTTGACGACCGCATTGGCCGCTTCGGACATTTCTTTGGCTTCTTTCAGACCGGCGCCGGTGATGGCGCGCAGTTCTTTAATGACGGCGATCTTCTGGCTTCCGGCGCTGGTGAGAATGACGTCGAATTCGGTCTTCTCTTCAACGGCGGGAGCAGCAGCTCCGCCTGCGGGAGCGGCAGCCGCTGCCACGGGGGCGGCGGCGGATACGCCCAGACGGACTTCCAGGGCTTTCACAAGCTTGGAAAGTTCGAGCACGGAAATGGATTCGATCCAGGCCACGAACTCAGCCATTTTGCCTTCGAGCTGAGGGGCTTCTGCGGTTTTAACATCTTCGGACATGACAGTTCTCCTTGAGGATAAGTACTTGACTCGGGTTGGAAACTACGGGGTTGGGGTATGGGTGTGTCTCAGCCTTCCGCCTTTTTGGCTTCGGCGGCCTTCAACACATACAAGAGGGAAGACATTTTCTGGCTGAAAACACCCACAAGCTGGGACATCGGAGCGGCCAGGGTTCCCAGCAGGGTGGCGCGCATGATGTCTTTCGAGGGCAGGTTCGCCAGATTCACCAGATCCTCGCCACTGAGGAATGCACCATCGAGTGCACCCATCTTCATGGCGGGAACCTGTTTTTCTTTGATAAACTCGCGAAGCACGCGGGCTACTTCCGTCACTTCCCCTGTGCCGGTCACCACTGCCGTGCGGCCACTCAGGCCCGCGTTGACTTTGGTGGTTCCGATTTCAGGAGCCAGGTGCTGGAAGAGGCGATTCTTCACCACATGGAATTCCGCATCCACCTCGCGCAACCGTTTGCGCAGGGCCTGCATGGTTTCCACATTCATCGTGGCGAAGTCCGTGAGAATCACGTACGAGGAGGCTTCCACCTTTTGGCGGAGCTCGGACAACATCGATATTTTTTCGGGTCTCATGATAGGAATTCTCCGGTTCAGGCGGTCACTTCACGGTTTTCCAGGGGAAGCCCCGGACCCATGGTGCTGCTCACCGTGCACTTCTTGATGTAGATGCCTTTGACAGCCTGGGGTTTGGCCGCAAGGACCGAAGCCATCACCGCTTTCGCGTTTTCCGCCAGACGACTGGTGTCAAAACTCAGTTTTCCAAAGGGCACGTTGACGTTGCCGGCTTTGTCCATCTTGAATTCAACACGACCAGCTTTGAACTGCTTCACGGCGGTAGCGGTGTCATCGGCAACCGTTCCCGTGCGGGGGTTGGGCATCAGGCCACGCGGACCCAGCACTTTACCCAGTTTGCGGACTTCGGTCATCGCCTCGGTGGTCGCAATCGCAATGTCAAAATCGGTCCATCCGTTTTTGACTTTTTCCACCAGTTCGGCAAAACCCACTTCATCGGCACCCGCCGCGACCGCAGCATCCGCTGCCGGTCCACTGGCGAACACAATGACGCGTACGTTTTTACCGGTGCCGTGGGGAAGAGAGACCGTTCCGCGGACGGACTGGTCGGACTTGGAGGGGTCCACACCCAGACGGAAAGCCAATTCGGCGGTCTCGTCAAAGCGGGTAAAGGAGTTTTTCTTCAGAAAGTCGAGCGCTTCCACCAGAGCAAACAACTTGCCCGGGGCGAGATTTGCGGAGACTTTGCGGTATTTTTTTCCGTGTTTAGCCATGATTATTCAACCTCGATGCCCATGCTGCGGGCAGTGCCGGCGATCATCGCCACGGCAGCATCCATGCTGGCCGCGTTCAAATCCTGCTGTTTTTCTTTGGCGATCGCAACCAGATGGTCGCGGGTGACCTTGCCCACCTTGGTGCGGTTGGGCACGGCGCTCCCTTTGCCAATGCCGGCCGCTTTTTTGAGCAGCACGGAGGCGGGGGGGCTCTTCAGTTCGAAGGTGAAGGAACGATCCTGATACACCGTGATCACCACGGGGACCACGAGTCCAGCCTTGTCTTGCGTTGCCGCATTGTAGGCTTTGCAGAATTCCATAATGTTGACGCCCTTCGAACCCAGGGCGGGTCCGATCGGGGGCGCCGGATTCGCCTGACCGGCGGGAATCTGCAGCTTGATGTATCCTGTTATTTTTTTTGCCATCGGGGAATTTCCAAACTAGCTGATTTTTTCGACTTGCCAGTACTCGAGCTCCACAGGAGCGGTACGGCCAAAAATGGACACGGAGACTTTGAGTTTGCCGCGTTCGGGTTCAATCTCTTCCACCACACCTGTGAAGTTTTCGAAAGGTCCATCGTTGATCTTGATGGTCTCTCCGGTGGTGAAATTGATCTTCGGGGTCGCCTTTTCCTTCTTGTCCTGAATCTGATTCAGAATCAGGTCCACTTCACTCTGGCGAAGGGGAGCCGGTTTTTCGCCGCCAATAAAGCCAATCACGCCATTGGTCTGTTGAATGAAATGCCAGGTGCGCTCGACCACTTGATGATTGTCGTCATACAAGGCCATGCGGATCAGCACGTAGCCAGGATAGAATTTGCGGGTGGTTTCCCGCTTCTTTCCCAACTTGACTTCCGTCACTTTTTCCGTGGGAACCAGGACCTCTTCGATCAAGTCATCCATTTCCTCAAGCTGAATCCGGCGAAGGATGTTTTCCTTCACCTTGAATTCCTGCCCGGAAAGGGCGTGCAAAACAAACCATTGCATTTTCATGTCGTGAGATCTCTTGGTGCAAACGCACTCAGAACAACACCCGCACCAGTTGGCGGAGAACGGCATCTGCCACCGAAACAAACACTCCCAGAATCAGGAAACTGACAACCACGACAATCGTGGACTGAATCAGCTCCCGCCAGGTGGGCCAGCTGCATTTCAACAACTCAGCTTGCACGTCCTTGAGGAACGTGGTCGCGCGGGTGATAAGATTGCTGGCTGCCATGGTGTGTGTGAGGGGATGAACGGGGCTAAACTCGGAGGGGGAAGGTGGCAGGTCAGGAGGGCCTCGAACCCCCAACCCCCGGTTTTGGAGACCGGTGCTCTGCCAATTGAGCTACTGACCTGCCTAGAAAGTGAGGTGGGGAGGCGGACGGCCCGCCCACCCGCTGCGTTGGGAAGTCCCTGCTGTTTGTTCAGCAGGGCTCCCGCTGCGCATTACTTGATGACTTCGGTGACGCGACCCGCACCGACGGTGCGTCCGCCTTCGCGAATCGCGAAGCGCATGTGCTGTTCCATGGCGATCGGCTGGATCAGGGTGACACCCACGGAGACGTTGTCGCCGGGCATGACCATTTCCACGCCTTCCGGCAACTCAATGTCACCGGTCACGTCTGTGGTGCGGAAGTAGAACTGGGGACGATAGCCCTTGAAGAACGGGGTGTGACGTCCACCTTCTTCTTTGGACAGAACGTACACTTCGGCCTTGAACTGGGTGTGCGGCTTGATCGTGCCGGGCTTGGCCAAAACCTGGCCACGCTCGACATCTTCTTTCTTGACGCTGCGGAGCAGGCATCCGACGTTGTCGCCGGCCTGGCCCTGTCCCAGTTCCTTGCGGAACATTTCCACGCCCGTGACGATGGTCTTGGCGGTGTCTTTGAAGCCGACGATTTCGACTTCTTCCTGCACCTTGATCATACCGCGTTCGATACGACCGGTCACCACGGTGCCACGGCCTTCGATGGAGAACACGTCTTCAATCGGCATCAGGAAGGGTTTGTCGGTGTCACGCACGGGTTCCTGAATGTAGGAATCCAGAGCTTCCATCAGTTCGGTGATGGAGCTGCATCCGGCATCGGTGGCGGCAGCGGCTTTCAGGCCAGCCAACGCGGAACCGCGGACGACGGGAAGGTCGTCACCGGGGAATTCGTATTTGGAAAGCAGTTCGCGGACTTCCATTTCGACGAGGTCGAGAAGTTCGGAATCGTCCACGAGGTCGACTTTGTTCATGAACACCACAATCGCGGGCACACCGACCTGGCGGGCCAGAAGAATGTGTTCGCGGGTCTGGGGCATCGGACCGTCCACAGCGGAAACGACCAGAATCGCTCCGTCCATCTGCGCGGCACCGGTGATCATGTTCTTGACATAGTCGGCGTGGCCGGGGCAGTCAACGTGGGCATAGTGACGGCTCGCGGTGGAGTATTCCACGTGGGAGGTCGCAATGGTCACGATCTTGCTGGCGTCGCGGCGGCCCTGGGACTCGGAGGCTTTCGCCACTTGGTCGTAGGCAACGTCGGTGGCAAGTCCCTTCAGGGATTGCACGTGGGTGATGGCAGCCGTCAGGGTGGTCTTGCCATGGTCAACGTGGCCGATGGTGCCGACGTTGACGTGGGGTTTGGTACGCTCGAATTTTTCCTTGGCCATGGGGAGATTCTCCTCGGTGGGTGTTGGGGGGTTGTCAGTGAAGGTTCAGATGAAAAAAAGGTCCGCCGGCAATCCCAACACCACAATATCACGGCCCGTTGCGAGAATGGAGCCCACGAGCGGAATCGAACCGCTGACCTCATCCTTACCAAGGATGTGCTCTACCAACTGAGCTACGTGGGCTTAGATTCCAGCTTCGCGACCTCCCGGTCGCGCATCCCCGAAGGGATCGAGCCGGTGACATGCGGTGTTGACGCTTGCCTTTTCCTCAACTCCGCAAGCGACCTCTGGGGGCGCTAACAGCGGTTTTCGGAAATGGGCGAGCACAATAACCACGCCCCCTCCCGCTTGTCAAAATGTATTTTCACTTTTTTTTTCATTCGCGGCCACCCCGTATTGCGTGCCTCACGCTCTTCGCCAAGTCGTCAATGCTGAAGGGCTTGGCCAGGAAAGGGTAGTCTGACAACACTGTTCCAACGACTCCATCCGACGGCCATAACCCGCTCATTAACAACACCGGAGTTGTCGAACCCCGGTCCCGCAGCACCTGCAACACCTTGATTCCATCCACATCCGGCATCATGACATCCAACAAAAGCAAATCGACGTTTGGCCCCGATTCCATGCGAAGCAAGGCCTCGCGGCCCCCTTCCGCAAGTTCAACCTCATACCCCAATTTGTTCAGGGTCCCCTGCAGCATGAAACGAATCGAGGATTCATCGTCCACCACCAGAACGCGCTCCCCGTTCCCATGTGGTATTTTAAGCGTTTTTTCAGGGGTTTTAGTCTCACTCACCTCCCCACGGACCGGCACAAATACGTCAAAACACGTTCCACGGCCCACCTGGGTATCCACATGGATAAACCCGCGGTGATTCTGCATAATTCCCAAACTCGTGAAGAGCCCCAGGCCGGTCCCCTTCCCTGCGGCTTTGGTGCTGAAAAACGGGTCGAATATCTTTTCGAGATTCTCCTCGCTGATTCCGCATCCGGTGTCCGCCACTGAAAACACAACAAACGAACCCGCCGTTGCCGGGGGATGAGATTTCGCCCACTCTTCGGAAACATCCCGGATGGAAGCCCTGAGGCGAAGCACGCCGCCCTCGGGCATCGCATCCCGGGCGTTGATCATCAAATTCGTCACCACCTGATGAAGTTGTGTTGCATCCGCCATCACCAAAGGCAGTTCGGCATCCAATTCCTCCTCAATCCGAATATTTCGGGGAAAGGTCTCTCGACATACCCGGGCCGTTTCCCGGAGGATTTGTCGCAACTGCACCTCACGATGCTCGCCCTCCCCTCCCCGCGCAAAGGTCAACAACTGCCGGATGATCCCCGCTCCGCGTTGCGCACTGTCCGAGATCAGCCGGGCCATGTCCTGGTGCGGCCCCTCCGGCAGCTCTGTCCCGAGAAGGTCCGCCGACATGACAATCGGAGCCAGAATGTTGTTCAAATCATGTGCGACCCCACTGGACAGGGTTCCGATGCTGTCCATCCGCTGCGCACGCAAAAACATCTTTTCCAGCTTTTTCTGCTCCGTAAGATCCTGTTTAATCGAAATGTAATGCGTTATCTGCCCCTTCGGACCGAGCAACGGGGTGATCGTCATTCGCTCCGGATAGATTTCCCCGTTTTTGCGGCGGTTAAAGAGTTCACCACTCCACACCTCGCCTTTGGAGATGACACTCCACATCTTTTCATAAAAAGCTACGTCCTGTTTTCCCGAGCGCAACAGCTCTCCAGGTGCCCTTCCTTTCGCTTCGTCAATGCAATAGCCCGTATTGCGAATAAAGGCCTCATTTACCCACTCAATCCGTCCTTTCTCATTCGTGATGACAATCGCATTTGCCGCCGCAGCCAGCGCCGCACTGTGCAAACGCATCAACGCGTTCTGTTCCCGCTCAACAGTCACATCCCGGAAAAAGGCACAGATGCGTGTCCCATGGGTCACCTGCAGGGCCCGGGCACTGATTTCCAGCGTGCAAGTCCCTCCATCCTTCCGGCGATGCTTCCGCTCAATTCGAACACCCGGATTTTCCACAACCTCTCTAAACGTGCGTTGAAAATCGGACTCCTTCTCGTCAGCATCCAACTCCCATACCCTCAGGTTCAACACGTCGTCTCGTGTATGCCCCGACATCCGGCAGTAAGCGTCGTTTACCTCCAGAATGCGTCCGCTTTCATCCACAATCCAGAAACCGTCAATCGCCGTGGTAAGAACCGCTTCTTTTTCCTGCAACGCGGCCTGGAGATTGCGTTCGTAGGAGGCCCGCTCCGTGACGTCAAACACGATGGAATACAACAGATCCCGTCCGCTCTGCCGGATGGGACCACTGTACACCTCCACATCGCGAATTTCCCCATTCGCGAGAAGATGCTGAAACGAAAAACGATTCTGTTTTTTGCTGCCGGCGTCCCGGATCTTCTGCTGGAGTTCCTCTTTCGGCAACTTGTTGATTTGAAAAACCTTCATCCCCCGCAACTCGTCGGCCGTCCATCCGTAAAACGAGATGGCAGAGCTGTTGGCCTCGACAATGGACCCGTCGGCGGGATCCACCAGGAGCATCGTGGCCTGACTTTCCTCGAAAAGACGCCGAAACCGCGATTCACTCTCCCGCAAATCCTCAACCAGTCGCACCCCGGCATGCTGATCGCCGAGAATCCTCCCCGCCAACACGGTTGCAAGTGGGTAAATCAACAGGACCGGAATCGCCAGATTGTGTGTGAAATAAGTCCTGTCCATTGCTCGGAGCAGGGTCACCAAAATCAGCAGCATGAGCAGATGCGTGACAAGCCCCAACAGCGCCACATGATGCAGCCGGGCCCTCCGATTCTCCGGCTGCACCCAGCACCGAAATACAAGTCCAACCACGCACGCTCCCACAATCACCCAAGTGCCGGCTACGGCACCCGCCCCACCCAGCCAGAGGCGAACCCACACCGCAATCCCGCCCGCCAGCAACGCCGCCCGCCATCCAAAATACCAGGCCGCCAAACAAAGCACCACCGAGCGCCCGTCGTAGATCACCCCTGATTCCATTCGCACGGGCGACAGCATCCCCGCCATCGCCGTGCATCCAAACAGCAGCCCCTGTATCCAGAGCCCCAAACGATGCTGACGCGGCCACTTCTCCATCACAAGACCGGAGCAGGCGCATAACGCCACCAGCATCGAAAGATTGAAAACAATCCCGGAAATCATAGAACCAAAGTATCACACGCATTACCCAGCGTGTGCAAGCCCCAAATAATCGCGATCGAAGGGTGCTTCTGGGTACTTCCCGCAGCAGGCAATAAAAAACCCCTCGAAACGAGGGGGAAAATGGTGGCGAAGGAGGGATTCGAACCCACGACCAAAGGATTATGATTCCTCTGCTCTGGCCAACTGAGCTACTCCGCCAACAGGGAAGCGGAAATACTCACCCGCGTCCGGCTTGTCAAGCGATGTTTGGAAAGACTTGACGCCTCCCCGCTTTCGTCACAAGGATATCCTCCCGCGTTTTTTATCACCGCCCAGGGCCCTCCCATGACTCCCCGCAACCGCAATCGCCTGTTTGTCTCCCTCTTCCTCCTCTCCACCGTCGCCTTCACCGGCCTCATGACCTTTTACTACGGCCCGCGCATGATGGCCCTCCGGGACAGCGTGGAGGAGGGCAAACTGCTCTTCAAATGCCAGAACATTCTCGACGCGAACACGATTGAAATCCAGCAGCGCTCCTGGCAGCGGCCCAACACCAACGCCATGATCCGCGTCACCCTCGCCGGCCTCACGTCCCCTCCTTCCGACGATCCGGAGAACGAGGCCCTGCGCGCCTGGGCCCGCGAACACAGCGCCACGCCGGAACACGCCGCCCGCATGGGCAACTCCGCCGTCCAGGCCCTGCGCGCCTTCGTCCGCAAACAAAACATGATCCTCGAACGGGCCGACGGCCAGCCCGTCTCGGCGCGAATCGAAGACGGCACGCCCGTGCATCTCTTTGTGTCCGGCTCGCATGTGGGCATCAAACAACTCAAACACGGGCTGGCGCTGCACGACACGACGCGCCCGCATCTTCACGCCGCCGAATACGCCAAAGCCGAAGCCGAAGCCAAAGCCGCGAAACAGGGACTTTGGTCGGAATAATTGATCATCGTTTCGCATTGCCCGCGCCGTTACAACCGATAAAGGGAGAGTTCTATGAACCTCCGTAACAAATTGTATCTTCTGACCCTTGCATCGCTGCTGCTCGCCCTCGGCGCGGGCTGGATTCTGAAAACCCAGGCCCTGGCCCGTCCGCAACTGCTCGGATGGGGTTTTATCTTCGTGGCCGGCTGTATTTCCTCCGCCCGCGGTTTTATGATGCTGGGCAAAAAACCTAAATTATAATCCCTCTGCCCCCATGCCTCCCGCCAAACGCGAAAATCTCTGGCTTAATCTGATCCTGAACGTCATCCTGCCCTCGCTGCTGCTCTCCAAGGGCGGCACGTGGTTTGGGCTGCCTCCCGCTCCGGTGCTGGTGATCTCCCTCTCCTTCCCCATCGCCTACGGCATCTACGACCGCATCGCGCGCAAGAAAATCAACCTCTTCTCCGTCATCGGCTTTGTCAGCGTGCTCATCACCGGCGCGGTCGGCCTGCTGAAAAACGTGCCCACCCAGTGGATCGCCATCAAGGAGGCCGCCGTTCCGCTGCTCTTCGCCGTCGCCATCCTCGCCTCCGCCAAATCCAAAAAACCGCTCGTGCGCAGCCTGCTCTATTCGCCGGAACTCTTCGACGTGGACCTGATCGAAGCCTCGCTCGACGCCCGCGGCACCCGCCCCGCCTTCAACAAGGTCATCGACGGCTGCCAGCTCTGGATGGTGGGCTCCTTCGTGCTCAGCGCCATCCTCAACTACATCCTCGCCGCCTGGCTCGTGCGCAGTCCTTCTGGCACCGAGGCCTTCAATCAGGAAGTCGGCAAAATGACCGCCCTGAGCTGGCCCGTCATCGCCCTGCCCACCACCCTCGTGATGATGGTCGCCCTCGTCCGCCTCACCCGCGGCATCGAGGAAAGCACCGGACACAACCTCGACGATGTCCTGCACCCCGACATGCGCCAGAAACTCGCCGAGAAAGCCGCCAAATCCTCCTGATTTCCCCCGCTTTTTTCTCTAAGGAACCGCCCCCATGCACCTGGATGACCTCGCCCGCCTCACCGACGACGCCCTCGCCGACATCGCCACCACCGCCTCCGCCGACGCGGTGGAGGCCCTGCGCGTCAAATACCTCGGACGCAAAGGCAAACTCCCCGACATCATGGCCCAGCTCAAATCCGTTCCCCCGGAACTGCGCCCCGCCTTCGGACAAGCCGCCAACACCTTCAAGGTCAACGTCACCGCCGCCCTCGACGACAAAAAGAACGCCTTCGCCGCCAGCGCAACCCCCGCCAACGCCCTCGACGTGTCCCTGCCCGGCGACCTGCCCCCGCGCGGCGGCAACCACCCCATCCGCCAGATCATGATGCGCATCATCGAGATCTTCGACCGCATCGGCTTCACCGTCGCCGTCGGCCCCGACGTCGAAAGCGTCTTCAACAACTTCGACGCCCTCAACACGCCCGCCGACCACCCCTCGCGCGACGAGCAGGACACCTTCTACCTCGCCGACGGCTCCCTGCTGCGCACTCAGACCAGCCCCATCCAGATCCGGCACATGCTCAACAACCCGCCGCCCCTGCGCATCATCGCCCCCGGACGCGCCTACCGCCGCGACACGCCCGACGCCACCCACAGCGCCAACTTCCACCAGGTCGAAGGCCTCTACGTCGCCGAAAAAGTGTCCATGGCCGACCTCAAGGGCGACCTCACCCACTTCGCCCGCGAAATTCTCGGCCCCGGCGTGCAGACCCGTTTCCGCCCCCACTTTTTCCCCTTCACCGAACCCAGCGTCGAAGTCGATTTCACCTGCCACGTCTGCAAAGGCAAAGGCTGCCGCGTCTGCAAAAACTCCGGCTGGATCGAAATCGCCGGCGCGGGCATGGTCGATCCCGAAGTCTTCAAAGCCGTCGGCTACGACCCCGAAGCCGTCACCGGCTACGCCTTCGGCATGGGCATCGAACGCATCGCCATGATCCTCCTCGAAATCGACGACATCCGCCGCCTCTACGAAAACGACGCCCGCTTCCTGCGGCAGTTCGCGTGATCGTACGCTTTATATTGACAACACGTACGCCATCCGTGTATTCTGCACCCTATGAAAGTCACCCCCTCCGCTTTTCGCAACAACTTATACAACCTGCTGGACCAGGTTATCGAGCAACAGGAACCCCTGTGGATCGAACGCAACGGGCATTTGCTGAAAGTCGTCTGCGAGCCCCCCCCCGGCAAGCTCAGCCGCCTGGTCACACACACCTGCATGAATGTGGATCCCGAAGAGTTGGTGCATACCGACTGGTCGGGCGAATGGAAACATGATCTACCTTGATACACACGTTCTGGTTTGGCTCTTCGCCAACGAGCAGAAACAATTCACCCCCGCCGGTCTCTACCACATCGAGCACGAACCTCTCCTGGTTTCCCCCATGGTCCGCCTCGAACTCCACTACCTCCACGAAATCAAAAAAATTTCCGTTGCTCCATCGGAGATTATGGATTTTCTGATGAGGACATTGGGTCTTCGCGAATGTACGCTTCCCTTTGGTGACGTTGTGGCCGAGAGTGTGCATCTGCGCTGGACACGTGACCCTTTCGACCGTTTGATTGTCGCTCAGTCCCGCCTCGGTGCTGGAAAACTTCTCACAAAAGACCGCAACCTCCTTGCAAACGCACCAAACGCATTTTGGTGATTCAATCTTCATTTTTAACCATTCTCCCTGTTCCCATTTTACAAAGGCCCCCATGTACGTCCCTCTAAGCTGGCTTCAAGACTACGTTGATCTCCCCGAAGACGTGAACACCCTGCGCGATCTGCTGACCTTTTCCGGTCTGGAGGTCGAAGGCGTGGAAACCCACGGCGCGGATTTCTCCGCCCTCGCCGTCGCCGAAATTCTCGCCGTGCATCCGCACCCCAACGCCGACCGTCTCACGATCTGCGACGTGGCGCTCGGCGGCGAAACCCGCAGCGTCGTCTGCGGCGCGCCCAACGTGCGCGTCGGCCTCAAAACCATCTACGCCCCCGTCGGCGCGACCCTGCCCAACGGCCTCACCCTCAAACCCGCCAAAATCCGCGGCGTCGAAAGCCTCGGCATGTTGTGCGCGGAGGATGAACTCGGTCTCTCCACCGACCACAGTGGCATCATGGAACTCGACCCGTCCCTCGCCGCCGGCACGCCCGCGCCGCAGGTGCTCGGCGGACCCGAAGTGGTCTTCGAACTCGAAATCACGCCCAACCGTCCCGATTGCCTGAGCATCATCGGCGTCGCCCGCGAACTCGCCGCCCTCACCGGACGTCCCCTGCGCCTTCCCGACATCACTCTGGACCTTCCGAAGCACGGAACCGCGATGCAGGTCGATATCCGAAGCTCGGGAGCCTGCCCCCGCTACACCGCCCTGCTGCTCGGCGGCGCAACCGTCGGCCCCGCTCCGGAATGGATGCAAAAACGCCTGCGCCTCTGCGGCGTCCGCCCCATCAACAATCTCGTCGACATCACGAACTACGTCATGCTCGAAAGCGGCCAGCCGCTCCACGCCTTCGACCGCGCGCAGGTCCACGGCGATTCCATCATCGTCCGCCACGCGGTGGAAGGCGAAATCCTGCACACGCTCGACGGACAGGAACGCAAACTCCTGACCACCGACCTGGTGATTGCCGACGCCGAGCGCGCCCTCGCCCTCGCGGGTGTCATGGGCGGCGCGGGCAGCGAAATCCGCGACACCACCTCCACCGTGCTGCTCGAAAGCGCCGCCTTCGAATCCTCCGGCGTCCGCGCCACCGCCAAACGCCTGCACCTGCACAGCGAATCCTCCCACCGCTTCGCGCGCGGCTGCGACACGTTCAACTGCGATTGGGTCAGCCTCCGCGCCGCCGCCCTGTTCTGTGCACACGCCGGTGCCACGCCGCTTGGTCCCATGACCGACAACTGGCCCGGACGCCGCGAACTCCGCACGCTCTCCTGCCGATGGGCCAAAATCACCGCCCTCATCGGCATCGACATCCCCGTCGAAAAAATGCGCGGTTATTTCCAGCGCCTCGGACTCGACATTCTCTCCGAAGACGACGAGGGCTGCACGCTGCGCATCCCCGGATTCCGCGGCGACCTGACACGTCCGGTGGACCTCACCGAGGAAATCGCGCGCCTCAACGGCCTCGATCAAATCCCCGCCCCGACCCCGCGCGCGGAGTTGATACCCACCGCCGACGACTATCAGGTCCGCTTTCAAAAGCGACGCATCTGGCAGCATCTCGCCCACCGTGGTTTCCTCGAAATCATGAACTACAGCCTGACCGCGCCCGAGCTGCTCGCCGAGCTGGACGCCGCCCACGCGGAGCAGATCGTTCGCCTGCCAAATCCCATCAGCCAGGATCAGTCCGTACTCCGCACGTCGCTGCTGCCGCACATGGCCGAGACCCTGGCCCGCAACAAATCGCGTCAAACCGACGAACTCCTGCTCTTCGAAGTCGGAGCCACCTATCTCCAGGCCACGAAGGGCGTCAACGAAGCCACCGCCATCGCCTTCGGACAAATCGGACCCGTGCACCGTCCCCGCCTCGACAAACAGCGTCCCGTCGGCGATGCCGAAGCCTTTTTCAGTCTCAAAGGCGAACTCGAATCGCTCTTCGAATCCCTCGGTTGCGCCTCCCGCATCCGTTTTGAAGTCCTCGAAGACAAGGCCTTCTGTCCCGGACAGGCCGCGCGCATTCTCCTCGACAAAACGCCCGTCGGCCGCATCGGACTGCTCTGCGCGAAATGGAAAACGGAGTGGAAATTCCACGAGCCCGTGGCCCTTGCCGAAGTCCAATTGCCGCCCCTGCTGCCGCCCAAAGGCGCGATGCCGGTGATGAAACCCGTGCCGAGTTTCCCCAGCGTCACCCGCGATGTCGCCCTCATTGTCGACCGCGCCCGCACCCACGCCGACGTCATGGCCGTGATCAACGCCCAGCGCCCCGGCGATCTGGAGAGCGTCGATATCTTCGACGTCTTCGAAGGCAAAAAACTCGGCGAAAACCGCAAGAGCCTCGCCTACCGCTTCACCTACCGCAACGCGAAGAAAACGCTCACCGACGAAGTCGTCGAAAAAATGCACGGACGCATCGTGCAGCGCCTCACGCAGGAACTCGGCGCCGAAATCGCCGGCGGCTGACGCCATTCACGCTCCACAACTCCACCCGAAAACAGATCCGGACTTGCCCGATGAAAACGCTCTCTGACCGCGACGCGCACCTGTTGGAACGCGCGAAATCCACGTTGTTGGGAAACCTCATCGATGGCGCCGCCTGGAAACCGCTGCGCGGGATCATGCCGTCCCTCGGCACGTATCGCGGCGTCTGGAACTGGGATTCAGCGTTCCATGCGATGGCCATTTCACACTGGGACCCGGTTCTGGCCCGCGAGCAGTTCGACATCCTGTTTGATAAACAACAACCCAACGGCATGTTGCCCGACGTCATCTACGAAGACGGAAAAATGGTGGTCACCGTCACCAAACCCCCGGTGATGGCCTGGGCCGTCGCGGTGGTGGACCGCCGCGCGCCGGACCTCGACTATCTAGGCAAAATCTACCCGAAACTCGTCCATCTCGGCACCTTCTGGCTCAAGGAGCGCGGGGGCGAAACGGACGGGCTGTTTTTCTATGCGGGAAAACACACCGGCTATGATTCCGGCTGGGACAACTCGATTCGTTTTGACAACGGGTACCTTCTTTCCGAGTCCGACGACAAACGGCTCTGGGCCATTGATCTGAATTGTTACATGGTGTCCCATTACCGCGCCCTGGCGTATATCGCTGGCCGCCTCGGGCTGTCAACGGAGCAAACCCGATGGCTGGACGAAGCCGCCGCCCTTTCCGCGCGCATCGAAAAAACCTTGTGGGATGAATCCCGCGGATTTTATGTGGATGTGGACCGCAAAACCGGTGCGCCCAGCCCCGTGCTTTCCGTCGCGGCGTTTATGCCCCTGTTCCTCCACCTGGCCCCGCCGGAGCGCGCCGCGCGAATGGCCCGGCTTGCCGCCGATCCGGAGAAATTTTTCCCCGGCATGCCCACCGCCGCCTACGACACGCCCGACTTCAGTCCCACGCAAATGTGGCGCGGGCCGGCCTGGCTCAACACCTCCTTCTTTGCCCTCAAAGGATTGCGGGAGTACGGCCACACCGGCCTCGCCGAACAGATGCGCTCCACCCTGCTGGGCTGGGTCGCCAACGACCCCACAAGCCTCTACGAATACTACGAGCCCAAAACAGGCCAGGGCCTGGCCGCCCGTGGCTTCGGCTGGACCGCCGCATTCCTGTTTTCGTTCCTTCTCGATTGGGACAACGACCATCTCACCTGGATGTTCCACGAGGATCGCTAAGCTCCGTGATGTGTCTGCTGGTGCTGCCGAGTATCAGGATTTTTTTTCCTGGAGGCGTTTTTTTTCCTTGCGTCCCACACAACGTATAAACGTATAACAAGAGATATCTTTGTTATAGCATTTCTTCATATAGTATAATATAATTCACACTTACATTACCCTCATGCAACGGAAACAGCCAGGCCACTACCAGACCACAACCACCCTCGGGGAGGCGGTTAGGGCCTTTGTCCCTGCCCCGCTGCCTCCCCAGCCGCCCATCGACTGGCATCCGGCGCTCCGAAGCCGCTTTGAGGAGGCCCTCGTGGCCTTGGGCCGTGTGGACAGTGTCTCCACCCTTCTGCCGGATGTATCCCTCTTCCTCTACAGCTACGTTCGCAAGGAGGCCGTGCTCTCCTCCATGATCGAGGGCACCCAGTCCTCTCTGGCCGACCTCCTCCTCTTCGAACTCCACGAGCAGCCCGGTTCCCCCGTGGACGACGTCACCGAGGTCAGCAACTACGTCGCCGCCCTCGAACACGGACTCGCCCGCATCCGGGACGGTTTCCCTCTCTCGCTCCGCCTCATCCGCGAGATTCACGCGCTCCTCCTTCGCGGTGGACGCGGCGGCGACAAGCAGCCCGGCCAATTCCGCCGCAGCCAAAACTGGATCGGAGGCACCCGCCCCGGCAATGCCATTTTTGTCCCCCCGCCCCCCGAGCGGCTCATGGAATGCCTGGGATCTCTCGAACTCTTCCTCCACGACCAGCCTGAACCCACAACTCCACTCCTCAAGGCCGCGCTTGCCCACGTCCAGTTCGAAACCATTCACCCCTTTCTCGATGGCAACGGACGCATGGGGCGCCTCCTCATTACGCTCCTCCTCTGCGAGCGCGGGGTCCTCCGCGAGCCCATGCTCTACCTCAGCCTCTTCTTTAAAACCCACCGGCAAACCTACTACGACCTCCTCAACCGCGTCCGCACCCATGGCGACTGGGAGGCCTGGCTCGACTACTTCGCCGAAGCCGTAACCGTCACCGCCGGACAAGCCTTCGCCACCGTCCAGCGTCTGGAGGCCATGGCCCGGCGGGACCGTGACCGCATCCGATCCCTCGGACGCCCCGCCGGTTCCGCAATGCGCCTCCACCACGAACTCCTCTCCCGCCCCCTCGCCACCTCCCCCGAACTCGCCCGCCGCACCGGCCTCACCGCCCTCACCGTCAACCGCTCCCTCGACCACCTCTGCAACCTCGGCATCCTCCGTGAACTCACCGGACAACGCCGCAACCGTGTCTTTGCCTACTCCGACTACCTCGCCATCCTCAACGAAGGCACCGAACCCTTCTGATGCTTTGGCTTGTCGTTAAAAAAAAAACGGACGCCGGGAGGCGTCCGTTGTGGGGTTTTCCTGGAAAAGAGGAATTAGGGGGTTTCTTCTGCCACAGGAGCTTCCGCAGCGGGGGCCGCAGGGGCTTCCGCAGCGGGAGCGGCTTCCGCAGTCGGGGCCACCGGAACTTCTTGCACAGGAGCGGGTTCTTCGACGGGGGGAAGTCCCGAGGGCGTTTGTGCGGCACTGGCCGCAACCGGCGCCGGGGCTTCGAACCCGGATCTGGCCAGGCGGGAATACAACCACGCCAGCGCCAGCGTGTTCAGGACGAAAATCGTCGCAAACAAGATCGTGCCCTTGGTGAGTACGTTGCCGGCCCGTGCGCCGAAGAGCTGTTCGCCCATTCCGCCACCAAACGCACCGCCCAGGCCCCCACTCCCTTTGGAGGGTTGGACCAGGATGATGAGAATCAGCAGCAGGCTGACAATCACTTCAACAACAATTAAAAAGCCGATCAGAATGTTCATGACGATGTTCTCCAGAGATGAAAAGGTCGCGGACCTTACGCGTTTGCCGCGGCTTTGACAATCTCAATAAACGAGGCCGCGTTGAGGGCGGCGCCGCCAATGAGTCCGCCATCGATGTCCGGCTTGGCCAGCAGTTCCGCCGCGTTGTCGGGCTTCATGCTGCCGCCGTACTGGATGCGCACCGACTCCGCCGTGGCTTTGTCGCTGAGTTTCACCAGCAATCCGCGGATGAGGGCGTGTACTTCCTGCGCCTGTTCGGGCGTGGCGGTGCGTCCGGTGCCAATCGCCCAGACGGGTTCGTAGGCGATGACCACACTCTTGATCTGGGCGGCGGTCATTCCCGCGAGGCTGCCGTTCACCTGGGTGGTGATCACGGATTCGATCTTGCCGCCGTCGCGTTCTGCCAGCGTCTCACCCACACATACGATGGGCTTGAGCCCGGCGTTGAGCGCGGCCAGGGTCTTTTTGTTGACGCCCGCATCGGTTTCGCCAAAAAACTGGCGTCGTTCGCTGTGTCCGAGAATGACGTAACGGCAGTGCAGCTCGCGCAGCATGGCGGCGGAGACTTCACCGGTGAAAGCGCCGGAGGCTTCCCAGTGCATGTTCTGGGCCCCCACGGCGATCTGGGATCCGGAAACCGCCTGGCTCACCCCGTCAATCGCGGTGAAGGGCGGGCAGAGGACCACGTCCACTTTGGTTTCCTGCGCGAGGTCGCGTTTGATGGCCTCGACGAGGGCTTTGGCCTCGGCAACGTTCTTGTTCATCTTCCAGTTGCCGGCAATGATTTTTTTTCGCATATCCGTATTTCCTTTGAATTATTTGTCGGAGAGGGCGGCCAGTCCGGGAAGGACTTTGCCTTCCATCAGTTCGAGACTCGCACCGCCACCGGTGCTGATGTGGGTGATTTTGTCGTCCAGGCCGGCTTTTTTGATGGCGCTGACGGAGTCACCGCCGCCAATGACGCTGACGCAGAGGGAATTGTCGGCCACAGCCTGGGCCACGGCGTTGGTGCCGGCGGCGAAGGGGGCCATTTCAAAGCAGCCCATCGGGCCGTTCCAGACCACGGTTTTGGCCTTGGCGATTTCGGCGGAGAACAGCGCACGGGTTTTGGGTCCGATGTCGAGACCTTCCCAGCCGTCGGGAATGTTGCCGCTGGTCACCTGCGTGTTCGCGGTTTCGCTGAAGGCGTCGGCGATCACGTTGTCCAAGGGCAGAAGCAGCTTCACGCCTTTGGCTTTCGCGTCGGCCAGAATCTGTTTCGCGAGGTCGAGTTTGTCGTCTTCGTGAATGGAACCGCCGATGGTGAAGCCCTGCGCCTTGAAGAAGGTGTAGGCCATGCCGCCGCCGATGAGCAGCGTGTCGACTTTGTTCAGCAGGTTGGTGACCACATCGATTTTGCCGGAGATCTTGGCGCCGCCGATGATGGCGACGAAGGGACGCGAGGGGCTTTCGAGGGTCTTGGCCAGATAGGTGATTTCCTTTTCGAGCAGGAAGCCGGCGGCGCTTTCTTTGAAGTACTTGTTCACGACCGCCACGGAGGCGTGGGCGCGGTGCGCGGTGCCGAAGGCGTCGTTCACATAGACTTCACCGAGGCTGGCGAGGGCTTTGGCAAACGCCTCCTGCTGTTCGGTCGTGGCGCCCTTGCCTTCTTCTTCCGCGTGGTAGCGGAGGTTTTCGAGCAGGAGAACCTGGCCGGCCTTGAGGGCGGCGGCTTTGGCGCTGGCTTCGGGGCCCACGCAGTCGGAGGCAAATTGCACGGGCACGCCGAGCTTGGCGGCGAGCACGGCCACGAGGGGCTTCATGCTGAATTCGGGTTCCCGTTTGCCGGCCTTGGGGCGTCCCAGGTGGCTCATCAGGATCACGGAACCGCCGCGGTCGAGCACGTAGCGGACGGAGGGAAGGGCCGCGTCGATGCGGGTGTCGTCTTCCACAATGCCGTTTTCGATCGGCACGTTGAAGTCCACGCGCATGAGGACTTTTTTGGAGGTGACGTTGATGTCGGAGATGGTTTTTTTGTTCATGGAGTTGATTCCTTTTTACGAGGCATCCCGAAGCCGACCTGTTGCCAGGGGACTCCGGGATGCGTGGTTTTTCACAAGGGATGGGGGTTCAATCAGCCCTGCTTGGAGACATGCACGATGAGGTCGAGCAGCTTGCAGGAGTAGCCCCACTCGTTGTCGTACCAGGACACGAGCTTGACGAAGTTGTCGTTCAGCGCGATACCGGCCTTGGCGTCGAACACGGAGGTTTCGACGTGGTGGATGAAGTCGGTGGAGACCACTTCATCTTCGGTGTAGCCGAGGATGCCCTTCATGGGGCCTTCGGAGGCGGCTTTGATCGTCTTGCAGATGTCGGCGTAGGAGGCACCCTTTTCCAGACGGCAGGTCAGGTCGACCACGGAGACCGTGGAGGTGGGCACGCGGAAGGCCATGCCGGTCAGTTTGCCGTTGAGGGAGGGGATGACTTTGCCCACGGCCTTGGCGGCGCCGGTGGAGGACGGGATGATGTTGTATCCCGCCGCGCGTCCGCCGCGCCAGTCCTTGTTGGAGGGGCCGTCCTGGGTCTTCTGGGTCGCGGTCACCGCGTGCACGGTGGTCATCAGGCCTTCGACGATGCCGTAGGCGTCGTGAATGACCTTGGCCAGCGGGGCCAGGCAGTTGGTGGTGCAGGAGGCGTTGGAAATGACCTTCATGTCGGTCTTGTACGTGTTCTGGTTCACGCCCATGACGAACATGGGGGCGTCGGCGGAGGGAGCGGAGATGACCACTTTCTTGGCGCCGCCCTTGAAGTGGGCCGCGGCTTTGTCAATGGTGGTGAACACGCCGGTGGATTCGACGATGTAGTCGGCACCGCAGGAACCCCAGGCGATGTTGGCGGGGTCTTTTTCGTTGAAGACGGCGATTTTCTTGCCGTTGACGACGAGTTTGCCGTCGACCACGGCGACGTCGCCGTTAAAACGTCCGTGAATCGAGTCGTACTTGATCATGTAGACCATGTATTCGAGATCGATGAAGGGGTCGTTGATGCCGACCACTTGGACGGCGGGATTGTCGATGGAGGCGCGGAAGACGAGGCGTCCGATGCGTCCGAAACCGTTGATACCAACTGTTGCTGCCATGTGCGGGAGTCCTGTTTAGGGGGTTAGAAGTTTGGAGGAATCCAAGGAGGCCTGTTCACCAAGCCGCGCGGTCTTTACCCCACAGCCCCCCGATGGTCAAACACGTTTCTCGGAAATTTTGTGATAACTAAGACAGGACTTGTCTTGTTTTGAAAAATCCGTAAAGACAGCGGCCTTTCACCTAACAACACATCCAACCTTGGAGAACGTCATGTCCCTCGTCCCCCTGCGCATCCTTTTGGACCACGCCGCCGAAAACAACTACGGTCTGGCCGCCTTGAACGTCAACAACATGGAACAAATCCAGGCCATCATGATGGCCGCGGAAGAAACCAATTCCCCGGTGATCATCCAGGCCTCCCGCGGCGCCCGCAGCTACGCGCAGAGCAACTACCTCCGCCACCTGATTCTCGCCGCCTCCGAACTCTACCCCAAAATCCCCGTCTGCATGCACCTGGATCACGGCAACAGCGCCGCCTCCTGCCAGGACGCGATTGACGCCGGCTTCACCTCCGTGATGATGGACGGCTCGCTCATGGAAGACGGCAAAAGCCCCGCCTCCTACGAATACAACGTCGACGTCACCCGCAAAGTCAGCATCGCCGCCCACAAGCAGGGCGTGTCCGTCGAAGGCGAACTGGGCTGCCTCGGCTCCCTCGAACACGGCGAAGGCGAACAGGAAGACGGCCACGGCGCCGTCGGCGTGCTCACCCACGACCAGCTTCTGACCGATCCCGTGCAGGCCGCCGAATTCGTGGCTTCCACCAAAGTCGACGCCCTTGCGGTGGCCATCGGCACCTCGCACGGCGCCTACAAGTTCACCTCCAAGCCTACCGGCGCGGTGCTCTCCATCGACACCATCAAGAAAATCCACGCCAAACTGCCCAACACCCACCTGGTGATGCACGGTTCCTCCAGCGTCCCCCAGGAACTGCAGGACATGATCAACGCCTACGGTGGCAAAATGAAACAGACCTTCGGCGTGCCCGTCGAAGAAATTCAGGAAGGCATCAAAAACGGCGTGCGCAAAGTCAACGTCGACACCGACAACCGCATGGCCATCACCGCCGCCATCCGCAAAGTCTTCGCCGAATCCCCCGAGAAATTCGATCCCCGCGACTATCTGAAGCCCGCGCGCGAAGCCATGAAGAAAGTCTGCATCGCCCGCATGGTCGCCTTCGGCCAGGCCGGCTGGGCCGACAAAATCAAATCGAAGAGCTTGGCCCAAATGGTCAGCTACTACGTTTGAACTGAGCACCACAGGTGCGATTGCATACCAACCCCGCGCAACGCGCGGGGTTGTTTTTTATTGAGGATCAGGGAAGCAAGGGCAGGCTGATTTCCACGCAGGTTCCACCCTCGGCGGGGCATTCCACGCGGATACGCCCTCCGATTTTCTTCAGGATACCCATGGCTACAGGCAGCCCCAAGCCCCGACCGGTGAATTTGGTCGAGAAAAAGGGTTCAAAAATCTTCCCCAAGTTTTCGTAGGGAATGCCTGGCCCATGGTCCCGAATGCGGACATGCGCCATCCGGAGCTTCTGTTTTCCCTCCGGGACAGGAAACAGGGAAGCCTGAGAGCCCGGCGCGTCCTGGGCCAGAGGCTCATCGCGAATGACCAGGGTCACGTCGGGCACTTGGCGCGGATTGGCTTCCAGCGCATTGAGCAGGACCTGATAAAAAACCTGCCGCAGATCCTCTGGATTCGCCATCGTCCGCACATTCAACTCGTCGTTGGGTTTCCACGTGCACATGACCGGAAACTCATCGGACAAATCCTGCCTCGCCCCCTCACAGACCTGTTTCACGTTGACGGGTTCCGGTTTTCCGATGTTTTTACTGAGGTAGGCCAACATCTTTTTACCGATGTCTGCCGCCTCCATCGCGGAAACGCGTGTGCGGAACAGGATACTCTCCTGTTCAGGATCCAGCAGATTCGACTCGTGAAACTGCATGCGCATCAAATCCAAAAACGATATCACGGCCTGCAGTTTGTTGTTTAAAAGATGGGCGACTCCCCCCGCCATTTTGGCGAGGCTCGCCTGGCGTTGCTCCCGTTCCAGACGAATCAGGGTCTTGGATTTTTGATCGAGAAGGTCTTGCAGATTGAGAAAGCGTATGCCGACGTGGACGCGGGCCTGGAGTTCGCCCGCGTTGAGGGGTTTCACCAGATAATCGTCGGCACCGGATTCCAGGCCTTCCACTTTATCGGTGGTTTCGGTGCGGTTGGTGAGAAGAATGAGGTAGGGATACGCCTCCGATTCAGCGCGGATGCGGCGGATGACGTCGGGGCCGTCCAGTCCGGGCATCATCCAATCCAGGATGGCCAGACGTGGCGCGTCCGCTTCGAGCATGTGTTGCAGGGCGCTGTGTCCGTCCACGCAGACGAGCACAGTATAGCCCATTTTTTCGAGAAGTTTCTCTACCAGGGTGCGGGAGACGATGTCATCATCGGCGACAAGAATTTTCATGGGGGTTCGGGGGTAGAACAATATGTGGGGGAATTGAACTCCAAAAAACGGTGCAGCACGGGGAAAAGCACGCACGGGTCGATGGGTTTGGGCAGAATGTCATCCATGCCTGCCTCCTTGCAGCGCTCCTGGAAAAGCGGGAGATCATGTGCGGTCATAGCCAGAATTGGAATGGGGGGGGCTTGCCCGCCATGTTCGCGCTCCCGGCCTCGGATGAGGCGGGTGGTCTCGCATCCATCCATGCCCGGCATTTCCAGATCCATGAGGATCAAATCCGGC
>CAZCFM010000020.1:0-25744 GCA_964497855.1 uncultured Verrucomicrobiota bacterium
GCGTCGTCGGAAGGCGCGGAGGGCGGCGGCGTGGGCTTCGTCGTGGCTGGGCTGGATTTCGGTGATGCCGGGGGAGGCGATGCTGAAGGCGTAGCCGCTGATGGCGGCAAGGGGGGCGGCGCTTTGATCGATGCGCTGCTGGAGGAGTTTTGAATTCAGGACGTGAAGGCGGGTGGCTCGGTCATCGTCCATGTCGGGAAAATACGAGAACGGCCCCATTTCCAGGCCGGGTGGAACGTCCATGCGGGCTTCGACGGCCAGGTAGGGGTCGAAGGTGAACAGGACGTCGGCCTCGGGGGCCAGTTCGCGGAGGTCGGCGGCCACTTCGCGGAGGCGGAGGAGGTCGGGTGTGGTTTTCATGCGCCACCAGATGCGGTCCTGTCGGTGGGAAAACCAGGTCATGAGTTGGGCGGAGGACAGGGTGGAGGCGAGGCAGACGCAGACGCAGGCGATGGCGAGGCGGGGGTGTTCGGATTCGGGGAAACGGCGGGGAAGTTCGATCGCCAACAGGAGGGCCAGCGCGGGGTAGAGGGCGGCCTGGTAGTCGTCGTAGGGGAAGGGGGCGAGAAAATGGAGGAGGCTGACGCAGCCGATGGCGGCGGCGAGGGCGGTCATGCCGGGAAGGAGGGGCTTGCGACGGAGGAGGAGAACGCCCATCGCGAGCGCGGCGGGAAAGTAGGATTGCAGGACGCGGGAGAGGAATCCGGCTTTGAGGAGCAGGGGGGACGTCACCTGACGCCCGGCGTGGAACTCGACGAGTCCGAACCACAGGCCTTCGCGCGCCGTGATGAGGAAGGGGCCGTAAAGCAGGAGAAGACCGGCGAATCCGGCAACGGCGAAGGCGACGGCGGGGCGGGGGTTGCGATTCGAAGCGAAAGGCAGGAGGGACAGGCCGAGGGGGACGAAAAAGAGGATCAGGGAAAAGCGTGTTGCCGCCGCGAGGCTGAGGGCCAGAGCACAGAGTACGAGGGGCGTCATGCGCCGCGTTGTTTGGTAACGGAGCCATGCACTGACGGCGAGGGCGAGGGCCAGGCCGGCGAATCCATAGGTTTTGACGGTGGCGGTGTATTGAGCCTGAAAAAGATTGAGTCCGAGCAGGGCAGCGGCAATGCAGCCTGAAAAGGATCCGCCTTCGCGTTTCGCAGTGATGACAGTCACGGCAAGAGCCGCCAACGCGAGCCCCAAACTGAACATTCTTCCACCGGCGAGTCCAAAAGAATCCACCAACGGCAGGGCACCTTGGTAGACGAAAGGAAGAAGTGGCGCCTGCGTGAAGGCGAAGTCGCGGTAGGGCAGTTGTCCTTGCGAAACGCGTTGGGCGGCAAGGAGATACCAGCCTTCATCCTGATTCAGAGGCGCGAAGACAAGCGCGCTCAGACCCAGCAACACTGCCAGAAGCAAAATAAGTGGACAAAGACGGGATGGGGCCATGTGAAAGGGGGTTCCGAGGTTCGGAAGGGATGGGGGCGATGATTTCCGAAGGTCGGAAGACGGACTATGGGGGAGCCGAGGGCGGCTGTCAAGCACGTCGGAGAGAGGGAAAGCCCTTGGAAAACGATCTGAGAAAAAAAATATCTTTGACGTAAGAAGTTTTCATGTCAGACTACCAATAGTTTCAACCCCAACCCAAACCTCCTGAGGTATTGTTATGAAGAATGCACTTCTCTCCCTGTTGACCCTTGGATTCGCCGGCGCTCTGTATGCCGGTGCCGCCTGCTGCCCCGTTGCCGGTGCAAAAGATGGCGCCAAAAAAGAAGTAACCGCCGAAGCCAAAAAAGCCTGCGGCGAAACCTGCACGGCTGACAAGAAAGACTGCGCCACCGAGTGCAAGGCTGAGAAAAAAGCCGAAAAGACGGAAGAAGCCAAACCCGTCGTTGCGGAAGAAAAGAAAGCCGAATAAGGTTTTCTCTCTCTTTCCTGGAAACGCGGCCGCAGTGCGGTCGCGTTTTTTATTGGGAAAATTTCATTTTCCGGGTAACAGCGACGTATGCTGAATGAACCGTTTTCGTTAGGGTCGCTTGTGCTGCCCAATCGCGTGCTGCTCTCGCCCTTGGCGGGGGTCAGCGATGTGCCGTTTCGTCGGATTTGTCAGGAGATGGGGGCTGGATTGACCTATGTGGAGATGCTTTCGGCGGCGGGGATGCCCTATGCCAATCGGAAAATCGGGGAACTGATCGCCCGTCATCCGGCGGAGCCGGTTTTGGGGGTGCAGATGACGGGGGCCACGCCGGAGGTGATGGCCATTGGAGCCAGAATTTTGATGGATATCGCCCTGCCTACGGACACCTTCGACATCAACATGGGCTGTCCGGTAAAAAAAATCGTGAGCAAGGGCTGCGGCAGCGCCATTGTCCGTAATCCCAAACTCGCGGGCGATATCGTGCGGGCCTGTCGTGACACGCTGCCGGTGCCGGTGACGGCGAAAATCCGCATCGGGTTCACCCGCGGGGACCACACGGTGGAGGCGGTCTGCGACGAGCTGGGCCGGGCGGGCGTGGCGATGTTGACCATTCACGGGCGCACCCGCGAGGACAGCTACAGCGATCCGGTGAATTACGAGCGGATTCGCGACGGGTTCCGCGCGCTGGAGGCGGCGGCGGGCGGACGGAAGGTCTGGAAAATCGGCAACGGAAATATTTTCGACATTCCGTCGGCGAAACGGATGGTGGAGGAGACGGGCTGCGACGGGATTCTCATCAGCCGCGGTTCGCTGGGGAATCCCTGGATTTTCCGGCAAATCTTGTTGGACGATCCGCGTCAGCCCAGCGCGTCGGAATGGGCGGAATGGGTGCTGCGCCACATCGACTACCACGAGGAGTTCTACGGAGAAAGAACCTACGCGGCGGTGCGATTCCGCAAACATCTGCTCTGGTATGTCGCCGGATTTCCGGGCAGCCGGCATCTGCGCGGCGAGTTGGGGCTGGTGCAGTCGATGCAGGAGTGCCGCGAACGCATTCAGCGCTATGCGGACACGCTGCCGGCGGATTTGCCGCGCTACGCCGACCACAGCCCGAAACCAGAGGCGGGGCACGATCCGAAGGCTGAAATGGACCGCGAACACGACCGGGGTGTGGAGTATTATGAACCGGATTCTCTTTGACGCTTGCGAGCGGGCAGGGGACCTGCTGGTACTGCGCGATGGACGCGCGGAGCACATCCGCCGGGTGCTGAAGGCGGAGCCGGGCCAGGTGCTTCGTCTGGGGCAGATCGACGGCCCCCTGGCGGAGGGCGTGGTGCTGCCGGATTCGCCCGGGCAGGAGGTGTGGTTGCGGCTTCAAGACGGCCCTATTCCTCCGATTCCGCCGGTGGACCTGCTGCTGGCCCTGCCGCGTCCCAAAGTCCTGCACCGTCTGCTGCCCCAAATTGCGGCGATGGGCGTTGGACGTCTTTTTCTCTGCACGGCGGCGCGGGTGGAGCGCTTTTATTTCGACACCCATGTTCTCGATCCGCAGGCCCTCCGCGCGTCCTTGCTGGAGGGCCTGACACAGTGTGGCGACACGCGTCTGCCGGAGCTGCGGATTGTCCGCCGCCTGCAGCCCTTTCTCCAGGATGAACTGCCCGCTCTCTGCGCGGACATGGACCGCTGGCTGCTTCATCCATCCGCGCCCGAACCCTTGTCGTCCGCCCCCGTGTTCTGTTCCCGCCAACTCCTCGCCATCGGACCCGAAGGCGGCTGGGTTCCGCACGAACTGGAGTTGTTTGCGCAGGGCGGTTTCCGGATGTTGTCGATGGGCCCCCGGATTCTCCGCTCCGACACCGCCACCCTCGCCGCGCTTGCCCTGGCGCATTCCCGAACGCCCTGACCCCCTTTTCACATGCCCGCACCCCTCTGGAGACTCACTGTCGAAACCATCCGCCGCCTCGCGCTGCCCCGGCATCGCCAGGAGCTGGGCCTGTTCAGTCTTGAAGGCTTCCGCAGCATCGAACGCGCCTTGCGCAATCAAGCACCGATCCAGGATGTCGTGGTATCCGAACGTTTTGCCGCCTCCAGCGCCGTCCGCAATACGCGGATTCTGGCCGATGTTGCCGTGCGGGGATTGCCGCTGCACATCGCGCCGGATGCGGTGATCGATGAGCTGACGCAGGGGCGCGGACTTGGGGATGTGTTTGCGACCCTTCGTATGCCCCCGGCGGCGGACTGGGACGATTTCTGCGCGCCGCAGGGCCGCAGTCTGGTGCTGGTGGGCTGGAACCTTGGGGACCCCGGCAACACCGGGGCTGTGATCCGCAGTGCTCTCGCCGCCGGAGCGCGGGGTTTTGTTGCCGTCGGCACCACCGATCCCTGGCATCCCAAATCCGTGCGCACCAGCATGGGGAGCCTCTTTGCGCTGCCCATCCGACGGGTAGAGGACGATGAAGGCTGGATCGACGCGCTGCACGGGCTTGGATTCGAGACCTTCGCCACCGTCTGCCGTGACGCCGAGGTCCTCCCGGATGTACGCCTCCGCAGCGAGCGAATTGCGCTCGTACTCGGGTCCGAGGCCTTTGGACTCAGCGACGCCGTCGCCGCGCGCATGAGACGTCGGGTGACCATCCCCATGCCCGAAGGTGTCGACTCCTACTCCATTAACGCCGCCGCCGCCGTGTTGGCCTACACGCTGCTGAGGGCCGGCCCCATCGCTGAAGAAGGATAAAAAGTGTGGTAGTGGCTGGGTGGGACCGGTCATTGCTTGACAAATTCGAACGAAGGGATAGGGTTGGTCAACTTTGAAACACCATGCGTGACATGACACTCCTTTCGGGGGCGACAGGTTTCGACGGGTGCGTTGAAGCGACGGCTGCGTGCCGAGGGTCCTGAAAGACCTCGTAAATCCCACTCAGGAAAAACACAAGTGCCAACGAAGAGTTCGCACTCGCTGCGTAAGTAACGCAACGCGTCCCACCGCCAACACCTGCTAGGCGGATTCGGGGCGACGACAGCAGGCTGGGTCTGATACCGCGCCGGCGGGTTGACGATCGAGATCCAACAGACGGCTGGTGCGAGGGTGGCCGGTTTCTGGGCAGCTCACGCGCGAGATTCAAGCAGAAGCTACACACGTAGACGCCGGCGTAATTCGCATTCGGACGGGGGTTCGAATCCCCCCGCCTCCACCATCCTTCGCTCGGAGCGGTGCGGAGAGTGAAGGATGGTGCCGCGCCATAGCGGGGCTTGCCCCCCGCGACGGCGGGCAGCCACTTCATTTCCCGCTCCGAGCTACGGCTTGGCTCGCCAAGCTCCGACCTATTTCAAGGCCCATGCGGATGTGCTTGCCCGCGCTTCGAAAGAGTGATAGGCCCTCCGGCATGAACAGGCTTCTGCTCTTTTCGCTGCTCCTGGCCTTGGGCCTGACGGGCTGCGCAACCCGTCCCTCGCGTCACCCGGCCCCCTCCTCCTCGCGGAACGGAGTGCTGCCGGTAGTGGCGGTGACGAACTTTGAAAACCGATCCGGCTTTACAGGTCAGTGGAATCTCGGCTCCGGCATGGCTGATCTGCTGGTGGCGGAGTTGATGGACAGCGGGAAGTTCACCGTGCTCGAGCGGCAGCAGCTCGGCGGCGTGATCGGTGAAATCGGTCTGCAGGAACAGCCCCTCTTCCGACGGGAGGGGAGAGTGGACAGCGGACGTCTGAAAAACGCCCGCTATCAAATTCGCGGCACCATCACCGATTTTTCCCAGGTCAGCGGTGGCGGATTCTGGGTGAGGCTCCGCCGCTTTTTCTTCCGGAGTTCCGGCGCCACGGCGCGGGTGTCCATTGTTATGACAGTTGTCGAGGTGGAGAGCGGTCAAATTCTGGCCTCGGTTCGCAGTACCGCGACCGCCTCCGCACGCTCCGCCTACGGGGCGGCCTCTTACAATGGAGTGGATTTCGGGGGCGACACTTTTTCGAAAACGCCCCTCGGCACCGCCACCACCGAGGCGATCCGCTCCGGAGTTCGGAAACTCACGCGCGGCATTCCCCGGGATGAATGGAGCCTCATGATTGCGGACCATGTCGGAGCGGGACGCGTCATCCTCAACGGCGGAGGCGACCATGGGCTGCGGCTCGGGGATCTCTACCGGGTCGTGGGTCCGGCCCGGGTGATCACCGATCCCGCCACCGGCGATGTGCTGACCCGTCTGCCGGGTCCGGAGCTGGGCCAATTGCGGGTGGTGGAGGTTCATCCCAACTACAGTATCGCGGAAACGCAGGCCGGCGGCCCCTTTCCCCGCGCCGCCCGTCTGGAGGTCGTGCCGCCTCCGCTCTAACCTTGGAAACGGAGTTGGAACGGGGGCAGCGCAACGTGACACAGACAGTTGTGTCTGTGAGGGGACTTTTCCACGAGGGTTCCCGGGACCCGCCCCCCGCTCAGGTCGCCACGAGGTTCACGAGGCGGCCGGGGACGGCGATTTCCTTGCGGATCGTTTTGCCGGCGAGCGCGGCCTGGATCTCGGGAAGGGCTTTGGCGGCGGCAATGAGTTCTTCGATTGTGGCGCTGGGCGGGGCCATGAAGCGGGCTTTGGGTTTGCCGGTGAGCTGCACGAGGATTTCGACTTCCTCGACGGTCAGCGCGCTTTCGTCCCAGACCGGCCAGGGCGTATAGGCCAGGCTTTCCGCGTGGCCGAGTTTGGACCATAGTTCCTCGCCCACGTGCGGCGCGAAAGGACTGAGCAGCAGCGCAAAGGCCTCCGCCGCCTCGCGGGGCAGTTTCTCCCACTTCTGCGCGGCGTTTACAAATTCCATCATCGCGGCAATCGCGGTGTTGAAGCCGAGTCCTTCGATGTCCTGGCTGACTTTCTTGATGACGGCGTGCAGGGCGCGGCGCTGCTCTTTGTCGCAGACCGCATCCGTGAGCGGGGTTTCGTAGAGCCGCCACACTTTGTTGAGGAAACGGAAGACGCCTTCCACGCCTTTCATCGACCAGGGTTTGACCTGCTCAAGCGGTCCCATGAACATTTCGTAGAGGCGCAGCGAGTCGGCACCGTACTGCTTGACCACGTCGTCGGGATTGATGACATTGCCGCGCGACTTGGACATTTTGTGGGCGCGGGAACGCAGGCGGATGCTCTCGTCCTGTTTCCAATAGAGTCCGTCGGGTTTTTTGACCGTGTCCTCCTCGGCGACGCGTTCGGCCTGGAAATCGTCTTCGTTCCGAACCTCGGAATCGCTGACGGGTTTGCCTTCCGGGTTTCGGAAAAGAGTGACCTCGACTTCGCCGAGGATCATGCCTTGGTTGACGAGGCGGTGGAAGGGCTCGGGCTGGCTGACGACGCCGCAGTCGAAGAGAACTTTGTGCCAGAAACGTGCGTAGAGCAGATGCAGCACCGCGTGTTCGGCGCCGCCGACGTAGAGGTCGACCGGCATCCAGTATTTTTCCTTGGCGGGATCGATGGCGGCGTTGTCGTTGTTCGGATCGATGTAGCGCAGGTAATACCAACAGCTGCCGGCCCACTGCGGCATGGTGTTGGTCTCGCGGCGCGCGGCCTTGCCGGTTGCGGGGTCGATGATGTTGACCCAGTCGGGATTGCGGGAGAAGGGAGGATCGCCTTCTTCGCTGGGGCGGTATTCGTCGACCACGGGGGGAGTGAGGGGCAGGTCTTCGAGCGAGAGGGGCACGACCTTGCCTTCGATGTGCAGCAGCGGGAAGGGTTCGCCCCAGTAGCGCTGTCGGCTGAAGAGCCAGTCGCGCAGCTTGAAGTTGATTTTTTTCGTGCCGAGGCCTTTGCCTTCGAGCCAGGCGCTGATGGCGGCTTTGGATTCGGCGACTTCCATGCCGTTGAGGGAGATTTCAGCGTTGGCGGAGTTGACCAGCACTCCGTTGCCGGTGAAGGCCTCTTTGGAAATGTCGCCGCCGGAGATGACCTCGACGATGGGCAGGTCGAAGGTCTTGGCGAAGGCGTAGTCGCGCTCGTCGTGGGCGGGGACGGCCATGATCGCGCCGGTGCCGTAGGAGATGAGCACGTAGTCGGAGGTCCAGATCGGAATAGGCTGTCCGTTAACGGGATTGATGGCGAAACTGCCGGTGAACACGCCGGTTTTGGTCTTGGCGAGTTCGGTGCGTTCGAGGTCCGACTTTTTGGTGGCGTTTGTGCGGTAGGCTTCGACGGCGGCGCGGGTGTCGGCGGTGGTCAGCGCGTCGAGCAGCGGGTGTTCGGGCGAGACGACCATGTAGGTCGCGCCGAAGAGGGTGTCGGGACGGGTGGTGTAGACGCGCAGTTTCGCGTCGAGTCCCTGAACGGCGAAATCGACTTCCGCGCCTTCGGATTTGCCGATCCAGTTGCGCTGCATTTCCTTGATGCTTTCGGGCCAGTCGACGAGGTCGAGGTCGGCGAGCAGGCGTTCGGCGTAGGCGGTGATGCGGAGCATCCACTGGCGCATGGGTTTGCGGACGACGGGGTGGTTGCCGCGCTCGGAGCGTCCGTTGATGACTTCCTCATTGGCGAGCACGGTGCCGAGGGCCGGGCACCAGTTGACGGGCGCTTCGGCCTCGTAGGCGAGGCCCTTGTTGAAAAGCTGGAGGAAAATCCACTGCGTCCACTTGTAGTAGTTCGGATCGGTGGTGGAGACTTCGCGGGACCAGTCGTAGGAGAAGCCGAGGGCCTGGAGCTGTTCGCGGAAGCGGTTGATGTTGCGTTCGGTGGTGATGGCCGGGTGGGTACCGGTTTGGAGGGCGTACTGTTCGGCGGGAAGACCGAAGGCGTCCCAGCCCATGGGGTGCAGGACGTTGAAGCCCTTCATGCGTTTGTAGCGCGCGAGAATATCGGTGGCGGTGTAGCCTTCGGGATGGCCGACGTGCAGGCCGGCGCCGGAGGGGTAGGGGAACATGTCGAGCACGTAGTATTTCGGCTTGGAGAGGTCGAGGTCGTCCGGGGTGCGGAAGGTTTGACGCTCCAGCCAGAAGCGCTGCCATTTGGGTTCGATGTCGGAAAAGGGGTAGAAGGACATGGGAGGGGGGGAGTGAAGAGTGACGAGTGACGAGTGAAGAGTGAAGAGTTACGGTTTTGCCTGATGGGAGGCGTTTTGGCAAGGAAAAGCCGGGAGCAAGGTGGGCCCGCAGTTCCGGGACGGGCAACCTGTCTATCGATACCAAGCTTTTGTTTGACGTTGAATTCAGACAAAGACATCCCTTACAGGAAACACTTGAAAGAATGCGGGCTTGTCGTAAAGGGGGAGGACTCCGGGTTTCCCCGGCAACCCTTTTGTGAAAGACCTGCATGAAGATCTATCTGAGCGGAAAACTTGTTGACGAAGCCGATGCCAAAGTGTCGGTGTTTGACCACGGCCTGTTGTATGGCGACGGGGTGTTCGAGGGCATTCGGGCCTATCACGGCAAGGTGTTCCTGCTGGACGAGCATGTGGAGCGTCTCTACGATTCCGCCAAGGCGATCGCGCTGAACATCCCCATGACGCAGGCGGAAATGGCGGCGGCGGTGGTGCGGACCTGTCATGCCAACGGCATGGAAAACGGCTATATCCGCCTGGTGATCACGCGCGGCGCGGGCACGCTGGGCCTGAATCCCTACGTCTGCAAAACGCCGGAAGTCATCATTATCGCGGCTGGAATTCAACTATACCCGCCGGAACTCTACGAGACCGGCATGCGGGTGGTCACGGTTGGAACCGTCCGCAACCATCCGGAAGCGCTGAACCCGCGCATCAAGAGCCTCAACTACCTCAACAATGTGATGGCCAAGATCGAGGCGATCAATTCGGGCGTGTTGGAGTGCATCATGCTCAATCCCCAGGGCCAGGTGGCGGAAGCCTCCGGCGACAACATATTTGTGATCAAAAAAGGCGTGTTGAAAACCCCGCCGGTGTGGTGCGGGGCGCTGGACGGCATTACACGCCGCGCGGTGATGAACATTGCCGCCGAGGCGGGCCTGACGGTGCGCGAGGAGCCGATGCAACGCTATGACCTGTTCACGTCGGATGAGATGTTTCTCACGGGAACAGCGGCGGAGGTCATCGCGGTGACCAATGTCGACCGCCGCGACGTCGGCACGGGCCAGCCGGGGCCGATCACGCGCGATTTGCAGCGGCGATTCAAGGAATACGTCAAAGAACACGGCACCCCCATCACGGGCCCATGAAATGCGACCACTGTGACCAGCCGGCAACCTTGCATCTGACCCAGGTGGTCAATGGAAAGGTCACCAAAAAACACCTCTGCGCCTCCTGCGCGAAGGCGGCGGGGCTGGGCACGGAGGCCGTGGCGTCGGTGGCCGATTATCTGTTGGGACAGGGGGGTGTTTCTTCGGGTCCGCTGTCATCAAACAAGGTCTGTCCGCGTTGTCGGATGACCCTCACGCGTCTGCGCAAGGAGGGGCGTCTGGGGTGTCCGGATTGTTATGAAACCTTTGCGGAGGAGCTTGCGCGGATTTTGGAATCGACGCATGGAGCGGCGCAGCATCGGGGGCGACATCCGCGGAAGGCGTCGGGAGCCTGGCTGGCCGAGTTGGAAGCGCTGGAGCTGCGACTGTCCGAGGCGGTGGCGGCGGAAGCCTTCGAAGACGCGGCACGTTTGCGCGACGCCATGCGGGTGTTGCGGGAAGAACATGCGGAGGGGAGACTGTGAATCTGGAGCATCTGTTGGAACAGCCCTGTGCCTGGTTTGTGGATCACGATCCGGGGGAGATTGCGATCAGTTCGCGCATTCGTCTGGCGCGAAACCTGGAGGGCTATCCTTTTCCGGCCCGCGCCAAGCCAGCCCAGCGTGCGGAACTTCGAGGGCGCGTGCTGGAGCATGTGCACACGCTGCCCGCCTTTGCCGAGGGCTGTCTGATCGAAATGGACGACCTGGACCCCCTGCGCCGTATGTTGCTGTTTGAGCGCAGTTTGATCAGCAAGGATCTCGCGGAGGGAGAACGCGAAGGTGGACTTGCGGTGAGTGCCGACAGCCAGGACGTGATCATGATCAACGAGGAGGATCATTTGCGGCTGCAGGTGATTCGTCCCGGTCTGGGATTGGACGCCGCCTGGGAAGAAATGAAGCAGATCGACGATGCACTGGACGCCTGCCTGCCTTATGCGTTTTCGGAGACCTTTGGCTATCTGACCTGTTGCCCCACGAATACGGGCACCGGTTTGCGGGCGGGCGTCATGTTGCACCTGCCGGGCCTGGCGCTTCTGGAGGAAATCACGCCGGTGATGCGCGGTCTCAGTAAAATCGGACTGGCGGTGCGGGGACTGGGCGGCGAAGGCAGCGATGCCGATGGTTTTTTGTACCAGGTGTCCAACCAGATCACGCTGGGAGCCGACGAGGAGACGATCATTGCCGGCATCCGCGACGTGGTCGCTGAGTTGGTGGAACACGAGGCGAACGCGCGTCTGCGCCTGGCGGAAGCCAAACCCGCCTGGCTGCGGGACCGGGTGGGCCGGGCGGTGGGCACGCTGACTTCGGCCTGGATTCTCCCCTCGAAGGAGGCGATGGACCAGCTTGCCCTTCTCCGACTGGGTTTGGCGTTGGAATTGTTGGCCCTGGACCGCCCGCACGGTGTGGAACAGTTGATGGTGGAGGTGCGTCCGGCCCACATGCAACACCTTGCCGGACGTGAACTCGCCCCGGATGCCCGCGATATTTTCCGTGCAGAGTGGGTGCGATCAAAGCTTGCCGATTTGCGGAAAGGCAGTAAACTCTATCCATCATGAACAATTTCACCCCCCGCGCACAACAGGTTCTCCAGCTCGCCCGCAAAGAGGCGGACCGTTTTAATCACGGCTACGTCGGCACCGAACACCTCCTATTGGGGCTGATCGCCCTTGGCCAGGGTGTGGCCGTCAACGTCTTGCAGCGCATGGGAATTGATCTCGAAACCGTGCGCAGTGAAGTGGAAAAAGCGGTTGGCGTGGGTCCGGAAACCAAAACCATGGGCAATGTGCCTTTCACGCCCCGCGTGAAAAAGGTGCTGGCCCTGGCCGGCAGTGAAGCCCGCGCGCTGAACCACTCCTACGTGGGAACCGAGCATATTTTGCTGGGACTTCTCCGCGAAGGCGAAGGCGTGGCCGCCCGCGTGCTCAAAAATTTGAACGTCGATCTGGAAAAAACCCGCATCGAGATCATGAAGGAGCTCGATCCGAGTTACGACCCGACGGAAGAGGGGCCTGCCGCAGCGACTGCGGGAAACAAGGGCAGTCCCGCTCCGGAAAATCCGCAGCAGCCGAAAAATCCCGCGCTGGCGGCTTTTGGTCGGGATTTGACGGAAATGGCCCGCCGTGGCGAGTTGGACCCGGTGATTGGGCGCACGTCGGAGATCGAACGCGTGATTCAGATTCTGTGTCGCCGCACGAAAAACAATCCCGTGTTGCTCGGGGAAGCCGGCGTGGGAAAAACGGCCATTGCCGAAGGCTTGGCGCAGGCCATTCTCAACGGCGAAGTGCCTGAATTGCTCGCCGACAAACGCGTGATCACGCTCGACCTCGCCCTCATGGTCGCGGGCACCAAATACCGCGGACAGTTTGAGGAGCGCATCAAGGCGGTGATGGACGAAATCCGCCGATCCAAAAATGTGATTCTGTTTATTGACGAGCTGCACACCATCGTCGGCGCCGGAAGCGCGGAGGGGGCGATGGACGCCTCCAACATCATCAAGCCGGCGCTCGCCCGCGGGGAAATGCAGTGCATCGGGGCCACGACCCTCAATGAATACCGCAAATTCATCGAAAAAGATTCAGCTCTCGAACGCCGTTTCCAGTCGGTCATCGTGAAGGAGCCCTCGAAGGAGGAGGCGGTGCAGATTCTCATGGGATTGCGGCGGAAGTACGAGGAGCATCACCATGCCCGCATCACCGACGAGGCGATCCGCGAGGCCGTGGAGCTTTCTTCGCGCTATTTGAGCGACCGATTCCTTCCCGATAAAGCGATCGATGTGATGGACGAGGCCGGTTCGCGCGCCCGCATTTCCTGCATGACCCGTCCGGTCGAACTTAAGGAAATGGAAATCGAGATCGAGAACATCAAGACGCGGAAAGATGCGGCCATCGCGCAGCAGAAATTTGAAGAAGCCGCCTCGTTGCGTGACCAGGAGCGTGAAGCCCGCGAGAAGCTCGAAACCGCCCTCAACGCCTGGAAACAGAAACGCGATGAGCACGTGGTCGAGGTGGGTCCGGACGACATCATGCATGTGGTGTCGAAATGGACGGGTGTGCCGCTGACCCGCATGGAAGAGACGGAAATGGCGCGTCTGCTGGACATGGAAACCGTGCTGTCGAATCAGGTCATTGGACAGGACGAAGCGGTTGGCGTCATTGCCAAAGCCCTGCGCCGCTCCCGCGCGGACCTCAAAGATCCCAAACGCCCGATCGGTTCCTTTATTTTCCTCGGTCCCACCGGGGTGGGCAAGACGATGCTTGCCAAATCGCTGGCTGAATTCATGTTCAACAGTGCCGAGGCCCTGATCCAGATCGACATGTCGGAGTACATGGAAAAATTCGCGTCTTCGCGCATGATTGGTTCGCCGCCCGGATACATTGGACACGGCGAGGGCGGTCAGCTCACCGAACAGGTGCGCCGGCGTCCCTATTCCGTGGTGTTGTTTGATGAAATCGAAAAGGCGCATCCTGACGTGATGAACCTCCTGCTCCAGATTCTGGAAGAGGGCAAGCTCACCGACAGCATGGGACGCGTGGTGGATTTCCGCAACACCATCATCATCATGACCAGCAACGTGGGCGCGGAGTTCACGCGCAAAAACATCAGCCTGGGTTTCGGAACCTCCGACCGCACGGCGGACGGCTACAAACACCTCAAAGACAAAATGACGGAAGCGGCCAAACTGGTGTACAAGCCGGAACTGCTCAACCGCATGGACGAGATCATCGTGTTCCGCCAGCTCAACCGCGAAGATGTCGCCCGCATTCTCGATGTGGAACTGATCAAAATTCGTGGACGGCTCGCGGCCAAACATCTCAGCATTCGTCTGGACCCTGCGGCCACCGAGTTTCTCATCAACAAAGGCTTCAGCCCCGAGTATGGTGCCCGTCCTTTGCGCCGATCCATCGAACGCTTCATCGAAGACCCGTTGGCGGAGGAACTGCTGCGGGGACGCTTCACGCCGGATGAGATTATTGAGGTGACCGTCGAGGACGACCACCTGCGATTTGAACAGCAACTGGCCGGGAAGAATTGACGCTGCTGCTGAACATTCTGAGCCGGTTTTTCGGGAGTGTGCCCCTGCCTGTGGCGCTTTGGATTGGTCGGGGGATTGGACGCGTTGCCCACGTATTCAGCCGGCGCAAACGTGAAATCCGTGCGCGAATCCGGGAGTCACTCGATGTGGACGTTGCGGAAGCGCGCCGCATCGAACGGGGCATGTACAGCAACCTGGGCATGACGATTGCGGAGTTCTTCCGCATGGAGCGTATGAGCGAGGAGGAAATGCGGTCCCACGTGCGCTTTGAGAACCTCGAACGATTGCCCCTCGACTGCGGCACCATTGCGATCATTACCCACACGGGCAATTTCGAGCTGCAGGCGGCGGCCTCCCGCCTGTATATATCGCGTCCGCTGAACGTGGTGGTGAAATCCCTGCGTCCGGAGTCGCTCAACAACTGGATCACCCGCGTGCGAACGCACTGGGGTGTGCGCATCCACGACCGGAAGGGTTCGTTCCGCGAACTCCTGAAGGTGATCAAACGCGGGGAAAACCTGGCCTACATCCTCGACCAAAACGCCAAACGGAACTGGGGTGTGTTTGTGGATTTTTTTGGCAAGCCCGCCTGCACCAGCGATGGATTGGCCCAGATGGCGGCGCTCAGCGGCAATCCGATTTTTCCGGTGTTCTGTCGGCGTTTGCCCGACCATCACTTGCTGGTGACGGTGGGCGAAGAGGTTCCGGGGCCGAAGGACCGCAGCCCGGAGGAGATTCACCGCGTCACCGCCGCCTGTACGAAAACCGTCGAGGACTTCATCCGGAAGCATCCGGACCAGTGGATCTGGATGCACCGCCGCTGGCGAACAAAGGCGGAAACCACAGAAATTTTGGATGGATCCCCAGATTGAGCTGGCTCTTCGCCGTGGATTCCGCGATAAAGAAATCAAATGGATCGAGCAACAAATACGCCTTCATGAAAACGAAATCCGAAGCCATTGGGAAAGACATTTCGGCAGCCAGCGTGGTTGACATATCGCCGTTTGGGGTAAAACCATGATCAACGACGCGGACTTGTTTGGCGATTCCGACGAAGACGACGGGATGCTGGATCTGAATGCGATCTATGCGGGGCCTGAGTCGTTGGCACGGATGCACTCCGCCGCCGTGGTCGGCGTGGATGCGGTTCCGGTGGAGATCGAAGTCCACACCAATAAAACCAAGGAAGACAAATTCATGCCCAGCATCGTCGGACTCCCCGACGCCGCGGTGCGTGAAAGTCTGGACCGCGTCACCACCGCTCTGGTGAACAGCAAACTGCCCGCGCCGCTGAATTGCCGCTGGCTCATCAACCTCGCCCCCGCGGATTTACGCAAAGAAGGCCCCAGTTTTGACCTGCCGATCGCCCTGACAACGCTGACGGCTCTTGGCTACATTGACAAAGCGGCCCTCGCCGGTTGCATGGCCGTGGGCGAACTCGCGTTGTCGGGCGACCTCCGCCGTGTCCGGGGCGTGTTGCCCATCGCCCTTCGCGCCCGCGAAATGGGCATCCGCCGCCTTTTTGTGCCCTTTGACAATGGGGAAGAGGCTGGCGTTGTTGAGGGACTCAACGTGTTTCCAGTCAAACATCTGATGGATGTGGTCGGTTTTCTTCGCGGCGAATTTGCCATGATTCCGATGGTCGTCGATGTGGAACAGTTGTTTGAGTCCTTTCAGAAGTATCACGTCGATTTTGAGGAGGTGAAAGGTCAGGAGGGGGCCCGCCGCGCGTTGGAGGTTGCCGTGGCGGGGGGACACAATCTGCTGATGATTGGAAGTCCGGGCACCGGCAAAAGCATGATCGCGAAACGCATTCCCACGATTCTGCCGCCGCTGACGCTGCGGGAAGCGCTGGAGGCGACCAAAATCCATTCCATCGCCGGTTCGTTGCCACCGCATCAGGCGCTGGTGGCGCAGCGCGCATTCCGTTCGCCTCACCACACCGTGTCCGACGCCGGACTATTGGGCGGGGGAACGCATCCGATGCCTGGCGAGGTCAGTCTTGCCCATCATGGCGTCTTGTTTCTCGACGAATTGCCGGAATTTGCGCGCAATGTTCTGGAGGTGATGCGTCAGCCGCTGGAGGATGGTCAGGTGACGATCAGCCGCGCGGTGGCCTCGGTCACTTTTCCGTGTCGCTTTATGTTGGTGGCCGCGATGAACCCCTGTCCCTGCGGGTATTACGGCGATCCCAAACACAAATGCGAGTGCAGTTCCACGCAGATTCAGCGCTACCGCAACCGGGTGAGCGGTCCACTGCTGGACCGCATCGACATCCAGATCGATGTGCCGTCGGTTCGCTACGAGGACCTGACTTCGTTGCAGCCGGGCGAGCCGTCGAACGCCATTCGTGCCCGGGTCGTGCGCGCCCGCGAACTCCAGCAGAAGCGTTTTGCGGAGACGCCCCGTGTCCACTGCAATGCCGGCATGGGAACGCGCGAGTTGACGAAACATTGCCGACTCGATGCGGAGGGGCACCAGATGCTGCGCATCGCGATGGACAGTCTCAATCTCAGCGCCCGCGCCTACGATCGCATCCTCAAAGTGGCCCGCACGATCGCCGATCTGGCTGGAGAGGAAACCATCCAGTCCAATCATCTCGCCGAAGCGATCCAATACCGGAGCCTGGATCGCGGTGGATGGTCATGAGATCGAAATGTGCCCATCCCTCAGGACGGGAAACAGTGGCGGGTGCGTTTGGCGACCTGCACGAGGAAGAGCATGACCGGAACTTCCACGAGCACACCGACGATGGTCGCCAAAACGGCGGGCGATGATGCTCCGAAGAGGGTGATGGCCACGGCGACGGAGAGTTCGAAAAAGTTGGATGCCCCGATCATGCCAGCGGGCGCGGCAATGTCGTGCGATAACCGCAGGGTTTTACAACTTCCGTAGGCGATGAAAAAGATGAGCAGGGTTTGCAGAATCAGGGGAACGGCAATGAGGACGATGTGCAGGGGATTTGCGAGGATGACTTTTCCCTGAAAGGAAAAAATCAGCACGAGGGTCAGCAGAAGTCCGCCGATGGTCACATGATTGAATTTGGGCAGAAACTGCGTGTTGAAGTAGTCCAGTCCCTTGCGGGTGAGGATGAAGTGCCGGGTGAGGATGCCGCCGACGAGAGGAATGACCACGAAGAGCAGAACGGACATCAGGAGTGTGCTCCAGGGAATGCTGATGCCGCCCACCCCGAGCAGCAGGGCGACAATCGGCGTGAAGGCCACGAGAATGATCAGGTCGTTGGTGGCGACCTGCACCACGGTGTAGGCGGGATTGCCCTGGGTGAGGTGGCTCCACACAAACACCATGGCCGTGCAGGGGGCCGCACCCAGCAAAATCGCGCCGGCGAGGTAGTCTTTGGCGAGGTCCGCCGGGATCAGGGAACGGAAAATCACAAAGAAGAACAACCAGGCGATGCCAAACATGGTGAAGGGTTTGATCAGCCAATTGACGGTCCAGGTGACGTAGAGTCCGCGCGGATTTTTCCCCACGTTGCGGATGCTGGCGAAGTCCACTTTCATCATCATCGGATAGATCATCAGCCAGATCAGGACGGCAATCGGAATGGAGACTTTGGCGACTTCCAGCTTCGCAAGGGCGGCGGGAACAGCGGGCAGGAAACGTCCGAGCAGCACGCCGCCGACCATGCAGAGCAGGACCCAGAGGGTGAGATTGCGTTCGAAGAAGCTGATGCCGGTGTTGGCGGGCTGGGTCATGGCGTGGGGTTCCGTGTGGCGTGCGGGTGGGAATGGAGGCCGAGGGCGGCGGGAAGGGTCATCACAAAGTCGCGGATTTGGTCGCGCACGCGGCGGTAGGCGTCGAGTTGAGCTTCTTCCGAAGCGCCCTGTGCGGCGAGTTCGCGGGCCATCCGCGGCGGGTCTTCAAAGCCGACGTGCAGGACCTTGCACTCCGCCGGAAACCAGGGGCAGGTCTCGTGGGCGTGGTGGCAGACGGTGACGATGACGTCGAGGCGGGTGTCCTTGAATTCGTCGATGTGCTGGGACTTCTGGCCGGAGATGTCCACGCCCGCTTCGGCCATAACCTTGACGGCGTTGGGATTGAGTCCATGGGTTTGAATACCGGCGCTGAAGGCCTGGATGGAATCGCCTTTAAGGGCGCGGGTCCAGCCCTCGGCCATTTGGCTGCGGCAGGAATTTCCGGTGCAGAGGAAGAGGAGGTTGATCATGTCGGAGAAGTTTCGTTGGTGTGGGGCTGGGGCAGAGGGCAGCCGTCGGCACGCAGCCGCTGACGTCGGAGAAGGGCTTGGAGCGCTTTGCGGTCTTTGCGGAAAACGGGCATTTCGTTCGCCAAATCCTGCAGGCAGCGGAGGTTGACCTCCAACTCGGTTGATATCGTGGCCGGCAGGGCGTGCAGGGTCCAGTTCTGATGACGGGTGGAGCGGATCATGCCGTTTTTTTTCAGGTACGCGAGGTGACGGGTGGCATTGACCTGTGAAATGCCCAGAATTTCCTGCACATGGCAGACGCAGAGCGGCGAGTGTTGCAGCAGATGCAGAATGCGCAGACGGGTTTCGTCACATAAACATTTGTAAAGGGTCACCAGCTTGTTCATGGACGTAGAATACATGAGAATGAATATACGTCAAGAAGAATGTAGAGTGTAGAGTGACGAGTGTCGAGTGGGGGAAGAAGTGGGGAATGCGGAGTGAAGAAGAAGTCCTCTTCAACCTGAAACCTGAAACCTGAAACTTGGAACTCTTCTTCTTCTTCTTCCTCTTCAACCAGAAACCAGAAACCATGAACCAGGAACTCTTCCCTCTTCCCTCACCACTCGTTTTCGAGGGTGTAGCGGATGTGGGGGGCGAAGAGGTCGGTTTCGAGGAGGAAGGAGTCGTGGCCTTTTTCGCTGTGGACGGTGATGCGCAGGCAGCGGGCACCGGCGCGTTTGACGAGGCGTTCGAGTTCGGCCTGTTCCTCTGGGTAGAAGCAGACATCGGTGTCGATGCTGAAGATCATGTAGCGTTGGTGGGCGCAGGGGAAGAAGGTTTCTTCCAGAGTGGCGGCTCCGGCGGCGCGGCGGAGGTTGAAGCGCTGCCACATGGCCATGATGCGGAGGTAGGTGTTGGCGTCGAAGCGCTGCACGAACTTGCGTCCGTGGTGGAACATATAGGATTCGATCTTGTGGCCGAGTTTGTAGAAGGAGTAGCCTTCGCTGGGCTGGATGAGTTCGCCGTGGGCGCGGGATTCCATGGTGGCGAGGGAGACGTAGGTCTTGTGGGCGATCATGCGGGCGAGCATGAGGCCGCTGTCGGGGCGGGGGCCGTCGTAGTAGTCGCCGCCGCGGAAATTCTGGTCGCTTTCGATGGCGGTGATTTGCTCGAAGTTGTGCAGGCGCTGGAGGGAGGTGAGGCGTGCGCCGGTGCCGAGGGGGAGCACGATATCGACGCGGTCGGGATACAGCGTGGCAAAGGTGAGGCAGAGGAGGCCGCCGACGGAGGGGCCGGTGACGGCGTGCAGTTTGCGGATGCCGAGGTGATCGAGGAGGAGGGCCTGGCTGCGGACGATGTCTTCGGTTTTGAGGAAGGGGAAGCGGCTGCCGTAGGGTTTGCCGTCGTCGGGATGCGGGGAGCTGGGTCCGGTGGAGCCGTAGCAGCCGCCGAGGTAGTTGGCGCAGATGACGAAAAATTTATCGGTGTTGAGGGCGCGTTTGGGGCCGATGAAGCTGTCCCACCATCCTTCGTGGCAGTCCTCGGTCCAGAAGGAGCCGGCTTCGGGGACGGAGCGGCAGATGCCTGCGGCGTGTTGGCTGCCGCTGAGGGCGTGAAACACAAGAATGGCATTGCTGCGGTCCGCGTTGAGGGTGCCGTAGGTTTCGTAGGCGAGGGTGACCTGGGGAATGAGGCCATCGGCCCGACAGTGAAAGGGTTCCGGCAGGGTGAAGAAGGAGGGGCGGGTTTCCATGGGATTGTCCTTAACCCGGACCAGGGCCTCGGGCAAGAAGGAAAGGGGGGAAGTCGGGCGCGAATTGTCTGGTGTTTGGTTCCAGAAAATGGACAATTCCCCCATGAGTGAAGCCAACACGTCGGGACCCATCGTTCGGCAACTAACGGAATCGCAGCAGGATGCCGCGGCCTGGGAGGCGTTGGTGTCGGAGTCGCCCACGGCGAACCGGTTTCTGCGGGGGGATTGCCTGGAGATGCTGGCGAGGACGGACGCCTATGGGACGCGTTTTGTGCGCATGGGGGTGTTCTCGGAGGCCGGAACCCTGCGCGGTGGATGGGCCTTGCCCTATCGGGAGCACCTGGGGCTGCGCTATTCGACGTATTTCGATTTTTTCTACGCGGGGCCGATGCTGTGCGCGGAGCTGGAAAAAGGCAGCGTTCACGAGGCGAAGGAGCGGATGGAAACGCTGGCGGCGCTGGGGCGTGCGGCGTCGGACTTCCTGCCGATTATCGAGATGGAGGGCCATCCGCGCCTGCACGATGCGCGGGGGCTGCACTACGAAGGCTGGACGCTGCGGCAGTTGTACACGCATGTGTGGGACTTCGGAAATCCGGACGCGGTGTGGTCGGGCATGAACCGGGAGCGGCGTCGGCTGATCCGCCGCGCGGAGGAAACGCTGCGCTTCGCGGTGGAGGAGGGGCCGCAGGTGTCGGCGGATTTCATCGCCCTGTACCGGCGGCTGATCCGCAAATTCGACTGGGTGCCGCTGGGCCGCTGGGACGGGGAACTTCAGCAGCGCCTGGAGTGGCTGTGCACGCAGGGCTCGGGGCTGGTGTACGGGGCGCGGGACGCGGAGGGTGCGTTGCGGGCGGCGGTGATCCTGCTGCTCAGTCCGGAGGACCGGACAGTCTACCTCTGGCGCTGCGCCTACGACCCGGAGCCCGGAGCCAACACGATGATTCCGGCGCTGTACTGGAATGCCTGCCGACACGTCTTTGGGCTCTGGGGAGCGCCGATGACGGCCAACTTCGGGGGATCGCCGCGAATGTCGCTGTCGCACTTCAAGGACTACCTCGGCGCGGAGGCGCTGCCGCATCTCAAGCTTCTGCACGACAAGCCGGGCCTCCGGGTGCGGCTGTGGCGGAGGCTGCGCAGGGGCAAGGAGGACTTGCGCCGCATCGGCACGCGGCTGGGGGTGATGGGTGCGCTGGTGGGACGCAACGGGGATCAGGAACGGCCGGAGTAGCGGGCGATCATTTCGGAGAGGGCGTTGAAGTGGATGGGCTTGGTCAGGTAGTCGTCCATGCCGGCGGCGATGCATTTTTCGCGGTCGCCCTTGATCGCGTCGGCGGTCAGGGCAATGATCGTCCTGCGGGGAAGGCCCTCGACCGACTCCTGGGCGCGGCGCATACGGGTTGCTTCCAGTCCGTCCATTTCGGGCATGTGGACGTCCATGAGAACGAGGGTGTAGGATTTTTCCTTCATGGCCTCGACGGCGGCTTTGCCGTTGTCCACGACTTCGCAGGTCGCGCCGAGTTTTTTGAGGAACTGGCTGGCGACTTTCTGGTTGACGAGGTTGTCTTCGGCGATGAGAACGTGTACACCTTCGTGGCTGCGGGAGGCCTTGACATCGGGGATGGCGGGTTGCAGCAAATTCATGATGATGTCGTGGAGATGGGAGGCGCGGATGGGTTTTTGCAGGACGGCTTTGTAGCCGACTTTGCGGAGTCCTTCTTCTTCGTCGATGATATTGGAGGAGGAGAGCATCACGAGCAGGAGGGTGTCGCGGAGTCCGGGGACGCGCCGGATGCGTTCCGCGAGTTGAACGCCGTCGAGGTCGGGCATCATCATGTCGATGATTCCGCAGGTGTAGGGTTTTCCTTCGCGATTGGCTTCCAGGAGGCGTTCGATCACTTCGTTGGGGTTGCTGCACTCGGTGTGGACGCATTTCCAGCGGTCCAGCAGCCGGGACATGAGGGTGAGGTTGGTGGGGTTGTCGTCGACAACCAGGAAACGATGATTGGAGAGGTTGACTTCGGGAGTGGGTGGCTGGGGGCTGGCGCTGACGAGAGGGAGGTGGATGCGCAGGGAGAAGCAGCTGCCTTTGCCGAGCTCACTTTGCACGATGAGTTCGCCATCCATGAGATCGGCAAGACGCTGGGCAATCGCCAGTCCCAGACCGGTGCCTTCATGGCGGCGGGCCGCAGAGCCGTCGAGCTGGGTGAATTCTTCAAAGATGGAACTCAGGCGGTCGGGGGGGATGCCCATGCCGCTGTCGATGACGGCAAATTCAATGCCGGGGCTTTCGGGGTGGGGGTCAAAGACGGAGACGCGGACTTCGACGCTGCCGTTTTCGGTGAATTTGAGGGCGTTGCCGATGAGATTCATGAGAATCTGCCGGATGCGCAGCGGATCGCCGTTGACCAGCGTTGGCAGGTCGGGGGCGGTGCTGGGAATATAACGCAGTTTTTTCTCGCGGGCTTTGATGGAGAGCAGATTGTGGACACTTTCGAGCATGAGGTGCAGATCGAAATCCTCGCGGGCGAGGGTGACGCGTCCGGCCTCGATTTTGGAGAAGTCGAGAATGTCGTTGATGATGTGCAGGAGCACTTCACCGCTGTGCATGATGATGTCGGTGTACTCTTTTTGCTCGATGGTGAGGGCCTGTTGGCGCAGGAGCTGGGCCATTCCAAGGATGCCATTCATGGGGGTGCGGATTTCATGGCTCATACGGGCGAGGAATTCGCTCTTGGCGGTGTTGGCGCGTTCGGCTTCGATGACGAGGCGGCGGGCTCGTTCGATGGCGGCCTGCAGGTCGAGGTTGCTTCGCTGGAGTTCGCTTTCGGCGCTGTGGCGTTCGATGGCGGCACCGATGGCGGAGGCGACGGCCACGAGGATGGAACGTTCACCGCTGCTCCAGGAGTACTCGCAGTGGCAGTTGTCGAATCCGATGAAGCCCCAGAGTTTCCCTTGCAGGTTGATGGGAACGACGAGAAGGGAGATGATGTTTTGCATTTCCAGAAGGCCGCGTTCGGATTCGGGGAAGTCGCGGACGGCACCTTCCACAAAACGTCCGTCGCTGAGGCGTGAAATCCAGCGGGGGAAACTTTGGTAGAAGGGGATGTTTTGGAGTTCGGGGTTGTCGAGCTGCACGCTGACGCCGTCGCGCACCCATTCGAAACGCTGGCTGAGGAGCTGGTGGGGGCCGCCCCCGGGATCGTCGTGGAAGTGGAAGATGTAGGCGCGGTCCTGATCGGAGGCCATGCCGATGAGGCGCAGGGCCTGGCTGATGGCTTCGGCGAGGTCGTTTTCGGTGATGAGGCTGTTGGAGGAGAAGGCGGCGGCTTCGAGGAGGCGGTCGCGGCGGCGAAGGCCTTGTTCGGCATCGCGGCGTTTTTCTTCGACCTGAATGGCGGCGGCGGCGGCGGAGAGGAATTCCTTGTCGCCGGCGGAGGGCTCGAAATCGTGGCCGAACACGACGGCGAGGGAGCCCACCGCGGCGTTGCCGATTTCCACGGCCTGTCCCATGTAGGTTTTGAGGCCGTAGGGTTTGACGTTGGGGTCGCTGTCCGCCCAGGGGCTGTTTTGGAGATCGCGGAACACGAGGGGGCTTTTGAGATTCTGCTGGATCACAGCGGTGCAGAGATGGCCTTCGGGCGAATCGTCCGCCTTGAAATCGGGAGGGGTTTTCCACATGCCGAGGGCGCGGAGTCTTCCATTTTCGAGGCGGTTGTAGAGGGCGGCGGTGGCACCGAGGACATCGCCGACGAGGGAGGTGAGCTGGCGTATATTTGCAGTGGGATCGGCGGTGAAACCGAGCAGGCATTCGTTGATGCGGCTGAGGCGTTGTTCGCTGAAGCGGAGGGTGAGGGTCCGGTCCTGGACCTGGCTTTGCAACTGGTCGCGGCGGTGGAGGATCAGGCCGGCGAGAAGGGCGGCGGTGATACTGAGGACGATGCCGAAAAGAAGGGTTGTAAAAGCGAGGGGATTTGCGGCGGCCTGCGGGGTGAGGTCGAGGGTGTGCAGGAAAAAACTCCGGCCGAAAGCGAGGAGGGGGACGCGCTGGATGTTCGCGTGGGGAACGTCGGAGGGGAAAGGCGTGCTCACGGAAATCGGGAGCAGACGATCCTCCTCCTGCAGGAAAATTCCCAGCCACACGGGTGTGGTGATGGGAGTGGTGTAGGGGGAGAGGCGGAGGAGGATGTGGGTATCCAGAATGACGAAGGCATAGGGGATATTTCCGTTTTCATCGGGCGAACCCGGCAAGGCGACATGCAGGAGGTGGGCATCGCTGCGGCGGGGATCCGGACGGGTCCACACCAGTGGGGAGTTGGGTTTTTCTCTTTTTTGGGTGGCCAACGAGGCATCCAGTCCAAGGGGAAGATGCATGTCGGGTTCGTTTTGGGCAAGATTCGCGATGATCAGGGGAGAGCCATCTCCGGGCAGGATGTAGCGACCCACCGCCAAATAGTGATGTTGCTGCAGGAGGCGTTTGGCAAAAAGATCGAATTCGGAGGCAGGAACCTCCCGATTGGAATGATAGAGATCATTCAGGCTGGGCAGGTCCACATGTTCCAAATGATGGAGGGCGTGGGCAACGGTTTCTCCGCGGTGGCTGCTGTTGGCCACCATTTCAAGTTCACGGATTTTTTGTTCGTAGGAGGCGACTGCGTGGTGGACGCCGGCGCTGAGGATGAGCCCCAGCACCAAGGTGAGGGATGTTTCCAGTATCCAGCAGCCGGGGCAGGCGAGCTCACGACGGCGCCGCAGGAGGAGTCGTTGGCCCAGGATCCAACAGAGTAAGCCGAGGGTAGTTAAAATCAGAGGGATGCGAGCCGCGCTGTAGACTGCTTTTTTCCAGCGTTGGGCATCCACATCCATGCCCAGAACGGCGATGACCCGACCGCTTTCCTCATCGACAAGCGGGACGATGGCGCTGATCCAAACGCCCCATTCGTCGGGAAGGGGTCCTTCGGTGAAGGGCGTGGAGTAATCAAAGGCGGCGATCAGTTCAGGGGAGGGGGCGTCGTAGGTGTCGCCGGGAAAGGAGGGGTTTTCGGGATTGAGGTCGCGTTCGGCGTCCATCAGGAAAACCACAGTGCCGTCCGCCTTGCGCTGCATGAGGTAAATGTAGTTTGCCTTGGGGTGGGCGAGCAGGATATCCCGAAATTGTCTGTGGAGGGTTTGGTATTCGGGACGCTCCAGTTGGGCCCGATCTGGCTGAAGAGAGGCGATGACCTCCGCGGGGAGGGCGGAGGCCAGATGCTGGGTTTCGGTGAGCAATTTGGAACGGAGCCGCTGGTCTTCGTTGCGAATGGCCTGCCCGATGAAGAGCAGTCCACAGAAGAGAATGGCAAGGGGAGGGACAATGATTTTTTTATTCATGGCACACGGGAGCGGAGTGTAGCAGGATGTGGGGTAAAAACGAAAGGGAATTCAGAGCCAGTCACGCAGATGACTGTCCTTGAAGATGTCGATACCTAAAAAGGATTTAAGGAGGTAAAGGATCACAAAGCCAATGGCCCCCACGACAACGGCGGCGAGAACCAACAGCACGAGGGTTCCCAGGGCCAGGCTGGCGACCCCGAAGACGATCTGGCAGGAACGGCGGAAACTTTTCTCATGTCTGAGGCCCTGTTTCTCTTCGTTTTGTGTTTGCACATGACGGTTTTCGATGCGTTGAAATTCGCTGAGGGCATCGGCGACGCTTTGCCGGATTTCGGCCATGCTGAAGGGTTTGGCGAGATAGGAGAAAATGC
>CAZCFM010000020.1:25844-37062 GCA_964497855.1 uncultured Verrucomicrobiota bacterium
ACGGACCAGTCGAAGCGTTGGACGATGCTGTCGCGGCGGGAGTCGCGGAGGGCGCTGGGCGGGGGCTCGGCGAGGCGTCGGCGAAGGGTGTCGATGAGGGCGGCGGCGTCGGAGCCGTCGATCAGATCGGCGTTGTCCCCGAGAATCCATTCGGTGGTGGGATAGCGGTGGGCGACGACGGGGAGGCCGCAGGCGGCGGCTTCGATGTAGATGTTGCCGAAGGCTTCGTCGCGGCTGAGGTGGAGGAAAACATCGCCGCAGCGGTAGACGTCGGGCATGCGTTCCATGGGGACGGTGAGGCGGTGATACCGTTCGCCGAGAAGCTGGGCGCCGAGGGCGTCGGCCTCGGCGCGCAGGGGGCCGTCGCCGGCGAGGAGAAGGTGGACATCGGGAAGGGCGGCGACGGCGCGGATGCCGTCGAGGGGGAACTTGGAGGGGATGAGGGCGCTGACCATGCAGACGACGCGGGCGTTGTCGGGAAGTCCGAATTCGGCGCGTTTTGGGGGGGCGGGGGTGAAACGCGATGTGTCGACGCCGTTGGGGATGAGGGTGGAGCGCCAGCGCTTGCGGTTGCGTTCAAAATACTCGGGATTGGTGCAGACGAGGGCTTCGCAGCCGAACAAGCGGTATTCACTTTTGCGGGCGTGGGCGGCCCAGTCGCCGTTTTCGGTGATGTAGACGTGCTGGTTTTGCTGTTTCCGGCGTTTGGCGCGCAGGAGCCAGTTGACGAAGGGGTAGCTGCAGGTGACGGTGAAATCGTAGTCGGCGGGCCGGTAGAGTTTCCAGAGGGAGGGGCAGAAGCTGAGTTCTTCCCAGCGGTATTCGGAGCGGAAGGGCGGGAAGCGGGGCCATTTCAGGAACGTTTCGCGGGTACGGATTTTGCCCTGAAGATAGCGGTAGGGGCGGTCTGGAATTTGCGGGCCGGTGCCGATGAGGGTGACGTCGAAGCCTTCGCGGACGAGCCCGATGGCGATGTTTTCAAACGCGGCCTCTGCCCCGCGGGCGACGCGGTGCAGGCCGGGGAGTGCAAAGAGGACGCGGAGGGGTTTCACACGCGGCTGGGGTCGAGGGGGTGTGTGAGGGTGTGGAGGCCGGAGCGGATGCTCTGGTATTTAAGGGTCTTGCGCTGGCCGGTGGCGGCGAGCCAGAGGACGCGCATGGCGAAGGCGTAGATGTACACGGCGCGGATCCAGAGGGCGGAGAGTGAGCCGTAGCAGCGGCGTTGCACGAGGAAACGGGCTTTCCAGATGAGGATTTCGCGGCGTTTGTCCAACATGCGGGTGGAATCGGAGGAAGCCCCGCCGAAATGGGTGATGCTGGCACGGGGGTCAAAGCAGATTTTCCATCCGTGGCGGCGGAGGCGGTAGCACCATTCGGTGTCTTCGCCGTAAAAGAAAAAGGTTTCGTCCATGACCCCGGCGCTGCGGATGGCATCGCTGCGGAGGAGCATGAAGGCCCCGCCGATCCATTCGACTTCGCGGTCGCGGGCGGATTCGCGGTCCCAGGCCATGTCTTCGAGGTCGGCCCAGGCGAAAGCGCGGGGAGCGACGTAGGGGAGGCCGAGGGCGCGGACGGTTTCCCGGTCGGGGCGGGGAAATTTGCGGCATACATTCTGCACGGAACCGTCTTTGTTGCGGAGCATGCAGGAGAAGGCACCGCAGTCCGTGTGTTCGCGCATCCAGGCGAGGGAGGTGGCGAGGCAGCCGGGGTGGACGATGGTGTCGGAATTGAGCAGGAGTTGGAAGGGGGGGCAGTCGGGTTCGTCGAGGCGCAAGCGGAGGGAGTGGTTGTTGCCGCCGGCGAAACCGAGGTTTTTGTCGAGGGGGAGGAAACGAACCCAGGAGGCCCAGCCTTCGGCGTCGATGGCCTCGCGGATGCGGGGGACGGAGTCGTCGCCGGAGGCGTTGTCGATGAGGATGACGTCGAAGGAGGGGCAGGAGACGCGTTCGAAGGCGAGACTGCGGAGGCAGTCGATGGTGAGGCCGGGGGTGCGGTAGTTGAGGATGTGGAGGGTGACGTCAATCATGGGCGGTGGGCTCCTGGGCACAACGTTGGAGGAGGCGCCGGAGGAGGGTGCGTCCGAGGCTGCGAAGGTCGCCGATCAGGCTGCGGGTGTGCAGATAATGGAGGGCGTAGATGGGGCGGAAGGAGGCGCTGGCGGGGGTGGTGTTGAGCAGCTCCTCGGAGAAGACGGCCGGGGCGGAGGCCGGGAGCTGGGAGCGGAGGGTGGGTTCACGCTGCGGGTCGATGGGGAGATGGCCGACGAGGTGGAGGCGTTGAAGGAGGACGAGGCCGAGGGAGGGCCAGCGGTCGAGGCTGAGGGCCTGGAACAGGGAGGCGAGAGCGCAGCCTTCTTTGCCGTGGAATTCCGGGAGGCGGAGGGGGCGGTCCTGGCGATCCAGCACGTTGCGGAATCGGAATGAACCGCGTTTGCCGACGAGAATCAGCAGGAACAGGATGACAAAGAGGGGGGCTTGGAACAGGGCCAGGGCCAGAGCGGCGAGCGATCCGAAGAGCACACGCATCCCATTTTGCAGGAGCGGAGGGGTTCCGGTGCGCCCGAGAAGAATAGGGTCTTCCAGGCTGAGGCTGACACCGGTTTCCGGGTCGATGATCACATTGCGGCCGACAATTTTTCCGCGCAGTTCGAGGTTGCGGCCGATGTAGGTGCCGTCGAGCACGACGCAGGTGGAGAGTTCGGCCTGGGAGTCGATGACCACGTTGTTGCCGATGACGGCGGAGGGGCCGACGGCGCAAAGGGGACGGAGGCGGCAGTCGTTGCCGATCATCAGCGGGGTTGTGGTTTGGCAGGATGGGGGCAGGACGACGTTGTAGCCGACGAAGGAGTCGTCGAGCAGGCTGTAGCCGGGCTGGAGGTAGCGGGTGATTTCGCCGCCGACGAGGTCCATGTTGAGGTCGAAGTAGTCCTTGGCGCTGGCGAGGGATTGGGGGCGGAGGCCGGGGGGGAAGGGCAGGGAGTCGCCGGGGAAGTCGCCGCCGTCGAGGAAAACGCGAAGGCGTTCGGGGTCGCGGCAGAGGAATGCGTCCGGGCCGAGGGCAAAACTTTCGTTTTCGGCGATGGGGCGGAGTTCGCTGCCGTCGCGGCGGGGGAACAGCGGGCCGCGGAGGTAGAGGAGTCCGTCTTCCCAGCGGGAGGGGGAGCGCCGGGGATAGGCATCGGGAGGAGTGCCCTCGCGGACAAAGCTGTACTCGATGGTGATGCCCCAGCGCGAGCCGTCGCCGCAGAAGGATTCGATGGCGTGGGCGTCATCCGCGAGGATGATGCGCACGTCGCGGATGTTGTTGGCGATGCAGCATTCGATCCAATACTCGATGAGGGGTCGGTTTCCGACCGGGAGGAGTGGCCAGGTGCAGCCGGTGTCGGCGGGCAGCCACTCGAGGGTTCCGCCCGTGTGGAGGATGGCTTTCATTTTGCGGAGAGGATGGCTTCTTCCAGGCTGTCGTGGATTTCAAAAATGCGGTGGGTGCGGGTGATTTCGAAGACGAGGCGGACACGTTTGGGAAGGGCGGAGAGTTTGAGGTCGCCCCCGCGGCCGCCGACGTGTTTGAGGAGGGCGATGAGGAGGCCGAGACCTGCGCTGTCGATCATGTCGACGGCACTGAAGTCGATGGCGACGTTTTTGAGGGAGGGGTTGCTGTCGTACCAGTCGCGGAAGGAACGGCGGAGGGAGTCGACATTGACAGCGTTGACGCCGCCGGAGAGTTTGACGATGCCGACGGAGTCTTTTTGGGTGAATTCAGCTTGCATGGGTGTGTGGTTCCTTTTGGGGTCAATAGGCGCCTTTTCCGAGGAGGACGGCGGGAATGGTTTTGAGCAGAATGAGGAGGTCGGTCCAGAAGCCCTGGTTGCGGATGTAGCGGACGTCGAGGCGGACTTGTTCGCGGAAAGGGATGTCGGAGCGTCCGGAAATCTGCCAGATGCAGGTGAGGCCGGGTTTGACGTCGAGGCGTTTGCGGTCTTCGAGGGTATACTGGGCGACTTCGGAGGGGATGGGCGGGCGGGGGCCGACGAGGGACATGTCGCCGATGAGGACGTTGAAGAGCTGGGGGAGTTCGTCGAGGCTGTAGCGGCGGATGAAGCGTCCGATGCGGGTGATGCGGGGGTCGTGTTTCATTTTGAAGATCACGCCGTCCTTCGATTCGTTTTGCTGCTGGAGCTGGGCTTTTATTTTGTCGGCGTTGCGGACCATGGAGCGGAATTTATAGAAGGGGAAGACGCGACCGTACTGGCCGATGCGTTTCTGGGTGTAGAACACGGGCCAGCCGTCTTCGATGACGATGAGGAGGGCGAGCAGCAGAAAAACGGGGGAGAGGAGGAGGAGGCCGATCAAGGCGGCGCTGAAGTCCATCAGGCGTTTGATGAAGAACAAGCTTCCGAGGGAGATTTCCCAGAGCCGGAGTTTGAGGCGCTGACGGCGGCGGGCGCGGCGGACATCCGCCTTGGACATGGGCAGATCGAGGATTTTAAAGAGTTCAAGTCTGGCTTGGTATACCGCGTCGTTCATGGTTTTTTCATGCCTCCGGGAGTTCGGACAAGAGGCGTTCGCCAATATCCGTGTACACAAGGTAAAGGGTATGGTTCCGATTGTCACGGCGGAAAGTTTCAATCGAGCGGGAAATTTGCTGGATCATATGGAGGCCCCGTCCGCGTTCACTCATCTGGTCCATCTGGTCGAGGCTGGTCTGTTTGCGGCGGGAGCTGTCCCACTCCGGGCCGGGATCGCGGAAGAGGAGCGTGCAGCCATCGGGTTCACGGGTCATGCGGAAGGAGCAGATGTCTTCCGGACCGAGGCCCGCGTGGTCGGCGACGTTGGCGAGGTGTTCCATGGCGAGAAGGCGGACGAGGGTCGCGGAGTCTTCGGGCCATTCGGCCTTCAGCAGCGTATCGAACAGGAGGGAGGAGACGCGTTCGGCTTCGGCCAGGGTGGGGCTGTGGTCTCCGGCGGCCAGACGGTCGTTTGTGCTGAGCATCTGAATGCAGACGAGGCTGCAATCGTCGAGGTCCAATCGGTAACGGCAGGCGATGGCGTCGAGCAGTCGAGAGGGATGACGGCACAGTTTTTTGGTCTGAAGGCCCTGATGGATGTAGTCGGAAAGTCCTTCGACGCCGCATTCGACGCCATGGACATCGCGGGCTTCGATGAGTCCATCGGTGTACAGAAACAAACGCGATCCTTCGGGCAGTTCGAACTTCATGGCCTCGGAAGAAGAGTAGGGGTCCCCCAGTTCCGCAGGGAAGAGTCCGATGGGCATGCCGCCGAGGTCCGGAATCAGGGTGTTGATGGGCTCTCCTGCATCGCTAAACACAAGAGGAAGCGGATGGCCGCAGCAGTAGCCTTCGACGTGGCGGGTTTCGGGATCGAGGCGGAAAATGAGCAGCGTGGCGTAGACTTCGGGGTCCTTGACGTACTGGCGGAAGCGGTGGTGGAGCAGGTTCATTAATTCGTCGAGCGGGTGGTCGTGCCGGGTGCGGACGATTTCGCTGACGAGGCCCTTGAGGAGGGTGGAGACGAGGGCGGAGGCCACGCCGTGACCGCAGACGTCGGCGACGAAGGCGATGACGCGGCCGTCGGGCAGTTCGAGCATGTCAAACATGTCGCCCCCCACATGTTCGCTGGGTTGGTAGGTGACGCGGAGGTCGCAGGAGGGCAGCAGGAGGGGGTGGGGGTTAAAGAGGCGGGCCTGGAGGGCGCCGGCGACTTCGAGTTCGCGCGACATGCGTTCTTTCCAGAGGCGGAGGGCGTCGTTTTGGCGTTTAAGCTGGAGGGCGTTGCGGACCCGGGCCACCAGTTCGCGGCTGTGAAAGGGTTTGCGGATGTAATCAAATGCGCCCTTCACAAAGGCGTGTTCGATGTCCTCCACGCTGTTGCGGGCGGTGACCATGATCACAGCGGTGTTGCGCAGTTCCGGGTCGCTGGTGATGGTGCCGCACACCTCGTAGCCGTTGATGCCGGGCATCATGACATCGACGAGGGCCACGTCCGGACGCCGCGAACGGATTTTTTCGAGAGCCTGTTCGCCGTTTTCCGCGAGAAGAACGGTGGCCCCGAGGTCTTCGAACAATTTCTCCAGGTAGCGGCGGTTGGGGAGTTCGTCGTCGACGACCAGAATGGTGCCGTCGAGTTGTGGCATGGATTCCGTTGCCACGATATCCTCTGTCGTTGGCCGAATCCATTCGTTTTCCCAGCCGCGCAAGGCCTCCGTCAATTTGCGGCAGGTTTCCATGTCCCCGCTTTTGGCGGCGGCGCTGAGGGTTTCGCCGACGGTGGAGATTTCGGGTGCGCCCGCGGCGCCGCCCATGCCGTGCAGGGTGTGGGCGTGATGGCGGATGCTCTGTTCGTCATTGGCGTTGAGGGCGATTTCAAGGCCATCGACGGCCACGCGGATTTCAGAGGCGAAGAGTTCAAGGAGTTCCTCATCGACCACATCCATGTCGCTGCGGAAGCCCTCGCTGCGTTGGACGAGATTGGGGATGAGGGGCTCGAACCAGCGGGTGGCAAGTTCTTGTTGGGGAGCAGAGGGGGCAGTCATGGCGTGGCCGTGGATTGTAGGTATTTATCGACGCGGGCGAGGCGGGCGCTGGTGAGGGCCGCGCCCTGAAGGTGGCTCAGGCTGAAACACAGTCCCTTGCTCTCCACGGATTTTTTGAGGCCGACGAGATAACCGAGGGATGCGCTGTCGATGAAACTGAGGCGGCTGGCATCGACTTCGACATGCTGGATGCCGGGGGTGAGGGCTTCGAGGTGTTCACGGACCTGTTCGCGCCAGGCGGGCAGGGAGGCGGCGGTGAGTTCGGGGGGCGGGGTCAACACGAGACGGTCTTCCTGCGTCCGGCTGTCGGAGGCGCGGGTCTGCAACAGGGCTTCGACGGCAGAGCCGGGAGGGACTTCGAGCAGGAGTTTGTCGAGGCCGTTCATCTGCATCCATTCGCGGATGCGGCCGGCGGCACCGGTGAAGAGCACGGGATAACCGCGTTCTTTGCCGTGACGTCCGAGGGTGAGAAGGACGCCGAGTTCGAGGCTGGTCAGCCAGGTGGCGGCGGACAGGTCGATGAGCAGGGGTTTGTCGGGACCTTGTGCCTCGAGGGCGTCGATGCGGGTGGAGGCCTCGCCGGCGTCGTGAAGTTCGCGCCAGGGGAAGAGGCGGAGGCGTTCGAGGAGGGCGGGGGCGGGTTGCAGGGCGGGATTGGGCTGCAAGGGCTGGCGGCGAATGCGTTGGATGTCGCGACGGGCCTGGAGGAGGAAGATGAGGTTGGAGGCGTAGCGTTTCCAAAGGCGTTTGGGGTTGGTGCCGAAGCGCCAGATCCACTCGATGCCGCTGCGTTGCATCCAGCGCGGGGCGCGGATTTGGGCGCCGGCGAGAAAATCGAGGCTTCCGCCAATGCCGAGGGCGAGCGGGACCTTCCAGTTCCGCACGTGCATGTTGATCCATTTCTCCTGTTTGGGGGCCCCGAAGGCGACGTAGAGGATGTCGGGTTTGGCGTCGGCGATGCGTTTCAGGATGCCCTCGTGGTCCATCTCCAGCACATCCCCTTTGGGCGGCGAATAAAATCCGGCCAGGCGCAGTCCGGGATACCGTTCGCAGAGAATGCGTCCCGCTTTTTCGGGAATGCCCTCCATGCCTCCGAGGTTGAAAATCGACAGCTTTTCCTTGGCGGCGGCTTCGGCGAGCTTCACCACGAGATCGCTGCCCGCGACGCGCTCGGGCAGGGGCGGACCGAGATGCCGGGAGAGGCTGACGATGGGCATGCCGTCGGCAATCACAAAATCGGCCTGGGCGAGGATGCGGTAGAGTTCGGGATCGCGTCCGGCCTGCATGACGAAGTCCAGATTGGGGGTCGCGATGTAACCGGGTTTTCCGGCGCGGATATGGCGAAGACAGGCGTCGACCATCTGATCCATGTTCACGCGATGGAAGGGGACACCAAGAATGACGAGGGGGATGTCGAGGGGATTCATGGGAGCAGTTCCAGGAGGTCGAAGCGGGTGTCGATGCCGGATTCGAGGCGTTGTCGATTCAACATGCGGTGGATGACGGCGGAGGCGACGGGCAGGGCGGAGGCGGGGGGCGCGACGCGGGCGAGAAGTTCGCGGGCGAAGCTGGTGGCGCGGACGGTGTCGGGCTGCACGGCGAATACGTAGCTGCCGAGAAAGGTGCCGAGCATTTCGCCGAGGCGTTTGGGGTGGAGGGAGACGTGGCTGACGGGAATGCAGAGTTCGAAATCGATGCGAACAGGGCCGCCGCCGGGGGGGATGACGAAGTTGGGCAGGCGGTGGTCGGTGTCGATCAGCCCGCGGGAAATCATGGCGGCGGTGGCGCGGATGAGTTCGAGGTCGAAGGCGCGGGCGGCATCGGGGTCGGTTTTTAAAAGATGTTTGAGGCGCTCGGTGGCGTCGCCGCAGGGACCGAGGTCGCCGGAGACGAGGGCTTCGGTGTGGCGGGCCTTGCCTGAGCGGGGAAGGACGCGGTAGGCGATGGGTTCGGGGCAGGGGATGCCGGCCTGGCGGAGACGGCGGAGGGCGGTGAATTCGCGCCAGCCAATGTTGCTGCGGGTGAGGCGGCGGAGCGCCCCGCGCAGGCCCCGGCGGTTCCAGCATTTGACGATCACGCTGTTTCCGTTGGGCGCTTTGACCCGGGCGATGATGACGTCGTTGCCCCGTTCGCGGAGAACGGTCATGTCGCAGTGGCGGGTGCTGACGTGGATGGCGAGTTGGGCCCAGGGATCGTTTTTCATGGGGTGGGGCGGGCTTTCTTTTTGGCGCGGATCAGAAAGAAGACGCGGAGTCCGGCGATGGCGATAGGCAGAGCGGCGGCGGCGCAGACCAGGGCGGCGTAGGGGAGGAGGGTGAGCTGGGGTTTGGCCCATTCAAGCCCGAAGATCGCGGCAAGGGTGTAGAGGGCAAATGAGATCGTAAAGAGCAGGGATTGCAGGGTCATGGCCGCGCGGCCGGAGGGAAGGGTGGCGGAGAGGAAGACGAGCGAAAGCCAGCGGGAGGCGGCCATGCAGAGGATGAAGCCGGGAAGGCCGAAGCTGGAGTAGCCCCAGACGGCGGCGACCATGCCGATGGTGCCAATGAGGTTGGAAAAGAAGAGCAGGCGGGGATTGCCGAGGGCGAGGGGGATGCGGTCCATGCTGGCGAGCAGGACGTGCGACCAGGTAAAAATCGCGAGCCAGCGGCAGGTTTCGCCGGCGGCGGCGTAGCGGGAGTCGTAGAGGGATTCGAAAAAGAGCGGGGCGAAGAGGGCGAAGGCGGAACAGATGGCTCCGCTCAACCAGAGGACGGCGCGGCGGGCTTTGAGACAGGCGCGGACGAGGCGCGGCGGGTCGTCCTGGTGACGGCTCAGGAGTGGAAAAATGACGGAGGAGCTGAGGCGGGTGGAGGTGTGGATGGCCACGCGGGCGAGGGTCATGGCGATGCTGTAGAGACCGAGTTCGGCGAGGGAGAGCAGCCTGCCGAGCAGGAGGCGGTCGAGGTTGCCCGCGAGGAAGGTGACCACGGTGCTGAGAAACACCCAGCGTCCGAAGCGGAAGAGTTCCTTGCGGGCCTCGGGCTCCCAGGCGAATCCGTCGGGCGGGTTGCCGCGGTTCATGTCGTGGCTCATGAGCAGGCGGACGATGCTGTAGACGATGCCGCCGCCGACGAGGGACCAGACGGAGGGGGCGAGCAGGGACCAGGCGATCATGGCGAGCAGCGAAACGGCCTGGGGGACCAGTTCGAGCAGGGTCATGCGGCGCATGTCCAGTTTTTTGTTCAGCGTGAAGACGGCGGTGGAGGTGAAGCCTCCGAGCAGGGCCGTGACGCCGGTGACGGGCAGGAGATAGAGGAGCTGGGCCGAGAGCGGGTCCTGGGCGGCGAAGAAACGGGCGATGAAGGGCGCGGCGGCGGCGCAGAGGGCGAAGAGGGCGAAGCCGCGGATGACCTGAAGCGTCCAGGCCGTGCGGAGGAACACGGGGTCGTGGCCGCGTTTGTTCTGGATGATGCTGGGGCCGATGCCGATGTCGGAGAACATTTGCAGGCCTTGCATGAAGACGTTGACCAGGGCCATGAGACCAAAGGCTTCCGGGTAGAGAAGGCGGGCGAGGACCAGATTGCTCAGCAGGCGCAACATCTGGGAAGCCCCGTACCCGAAAAGGGTCCAGAGGGAACCGCGGACGGCATGTTGTTGGAGGGTGGGGGCTTTGGGTGGGGGCGAATCGGTCATGTTGGAATCCCTATTCCAAGAATAGACCTGACAATGGCTTGACGGCAAGACCGGAATTGCGTTGGAGAGGGAAAGTTTTTCCCGACTCTTCGTGGTGGGGGGAAGCCCGGGTTTGGTTAACTATCAAAAATTTCAGGCCGGTCGTACGCGCAGTTTCTTGGGAGTGGCGACGATCAGTGAGCCATCGATGAGGTGGGTTTCGTGGCTTAGCAGAATCGCGTGGATCGTTACGGCCAGCTCCCGGGAGGTGAATCCTTGCAGCCGAACTAATCCAGAGTGGGGCGTCCCTTTCAGAATGGCAAGCTCTCCGAAGTCCTTGTCCATGGTGAACAGAATTCTCTTTTCTCTATATGCACAAGCGAGGATTTGCTCGTCTCCAGGATCCTGCGCCCAGAGGCCGCACCAGTCCACATCATGGCCACTCGCCCTCAATGAGTCTATACAACCACCCCAAACGCAGCTATCCAGAAGGATTCGCGCCATCAGGATGCCAAGGCAGGTGTGAAGTCCAGGGTTTCATGCTTTGCCAGCAATGCCGCATATAGACAACAAGCCTGAATGTCTTCTTTTTCAAGCCAGGGGAAGCCCTTGAGGATGGTTTCGGGGTCGTCGCCGGCGGCCAGATAATCCAACACATGTTCCACCGCCAACCTTTTGCCCCGGAGTATGGGCTTTCCACCATAGATATCCGGATTTGTTGTGATTCGATTAAGAAGGATTCTGTTCATGTGTAAACTGTACATCTCCTCGGTTCAATCGTCAAGCTGTGGGTTCATCCGCTTTTAATCCGCTCTCTCTTTTCTTCTTCCCTTTTCCCCTCTCTTCTGCCAACTCTCCGCCATGGACACCGGGACGGACTCCGCAGACATCGAAACCTTCATCGCCCGCTGGGAGGCCTCCGGCGCCAGCGAGCGCTCCAACGCCCCCCTCTTCCTCACCGAACTCTGCGACCTCCTCCGCCTCCCCCATCCCAACCCCGCCGGCGGCGACAACG
>CAZCFM010000021.1:0-13270 GCA_964497855.1 uncultured Verrucomicrobiota bacterium
GGAGCCGTTCATGATCCGTCCGCACCACCCGAACTATCTGGTGGTCAAGTTCACCGACGATCCCAACGATCAACCGTTCAGGGAACTCAAACCGATCGTCGGGACGCAGCAGGACAGCCTCGACAAGCAGGAAGTCGAGTTCCAGCTTTCGTTCAAGATCAAGCTGGTTGAAGACCTCCTGCTGCCCGACGCCAATCTGTGGATGGGCTATACGCAGGAGAGTTTCTGGCAGGTCTTCAACGACGACGTGTCCAACCCCTTCCGCGAGACCAACTATGCACCCGAATTCATGTGGGTCGCGCCCTTGACGTTGAACTGGGGCGAACTTCAGTTCCGGTATTTATCCCTCGGCATCGTCCATCAGTCCAACGGACGTGCCGAGCCGCTCTCACGCAGTTGGGACCGCGTGTTTGCGGAAGTCGGGGCCGAAATCGGCAACCTCGCACTCGTGTTCAAACCCTGGTGGCGTATTCCGGAATCCGACTTCAAGGACGATAATCCGGAGATCGAAGAGTATATCGGCCGTGGCGAGCTGACCGCGATGTACAACAGGAAAAACCATCTGTACTCCCTGCGCCTGCGCAACAACTTCAGCACGGGCGAAAACCGCGGTTCAGTGACCGCCGAGTGGAGTTTTCCGCTGGCGGGCTCGCTCCGAGGCTACGTCCGCGGGTTCTCGGGCTATGGCGAAAGCATGATTGATTACAACTGGCGTCAGGACACGCTGGGTGTGGGCCTGGCCCTGACCTTTTAACCCGGACAAGCACATGTACCCCGTATGAACACCCCAACGACAGACAAAACAGGCCGACCCTCCTTCTGGGCGTCTCTTCGCGCGACCCCTCTGCAGATTGCCTCCGCCTGGTCCGTGCCCGCCGTGATGGCCAGCCTCTTCTTCGCCGCTTCCCTTGCGCCTTCCCTGCTGCCGCGGCCCGCGGCCGTTCAAGGCCTTCTCTCCGGAGTTTCTCTGGCGCTCGGGTACGGGTTCGGGGTCTTCGGAACCTGGCTCTGGCACTATCTGCAACTGCCCAGCGCTTCGCCGAAATGGCATCGCCGCATGGGCATCGTTTCGGCGGCGGTCTGCGCCATCATCATCGTCACCTTTCTCTGGAAATCCACCGCCTGGCAAAACACGGTCCGCGAGTTGATGGGTATGGAACCAACGGCCCAAGCCCGCCCCCTGCTCCTGGCTCTTGTCTCCGGCCTGGTCTTCGGCCTGCTCCTGCTCTTCGCCCGGCTCTTCAAACGGGTGTTTCGGATCTTCACTCTCTTCCTGCACCGCTTTCTCCCCCGGAGGGTCTCGCATCTCCTCGGGCTCGCCCTGACCATTTTTCTGTTTTGGACCACCCTCAATGGCGTGCTGATCCGCTCCTTGCTGCGGGTGGCGGATCGATCCTTCCAACAACTCGACGCCCTGATCGAGCCCGACATGGAGCCCCCTCCGCACTTCAGCGAAACCTATGGCGCCGCCGGGCTCATGGATTGGACGGATCTCGGTCGCCAGGGCCGCCTGTTCGTATCCTCCGGCCCCACGGCGGAAACGTTGACGGCCTTTTTTGGCGTGGCGACACCTGCCCCGCTGCGGGTCTATGTCGGCCTCAACTCGGCTCCCACGCCGGAGGAACGCGCAAACCTCGCCCTGCGCGAACTGATCCGCGCCGGCGGTTTTGAGCGCTCGATTCTTGTCCTGGCCACCCCCACCGGCACGGGCTGGATCGATCCCGGCGCCCTGGACACGCTGGAGTATCTCCACCGCGGCGATACGGCCACGGTCGCCGCGCAGTACTCCTATCTGAACAGTCCACTGGCTCTGCTGACCGAGGCGGCGTATGGAGCCGAAATGGCGCAAGTCATGTTCAACACCATCTACGGACACTGGCGGACCCTGCCGCGCGATTCAAGGCCCCGGCTCTTCCTGCACGGCCTGAGCCTCGGCGCTTTCAATTCCGATCTCTCCTTCAACCTCTTCGACATCATCGACGATCCCTTTGAAGGCGCCCTCTGGAGCGGGCCGCCGTACCGGACCGAAACCTGGCGCCAGACGACCGCCCAGCGGAATTCCAACTCCCCCGCCTGGCTCCCCACTTTCCGCGATGGCTCGGTCGTGCGCTTTGCCACCCAAAAAGGTGTCCAGTCCCTTGATTCCGAGTGGGGCAACTTCCGCCTCCTCTTTCTCCAATACGCCAGCGATCCCATTACGTTTTTTGACCCGGCGATGATGTGGCGCGAACCCTCGTGGATGCAAAGCCCGCAGGGATTCGATGTCACTCCGGATCTGCGCTGGTTCCCGGTGGTCACCGCGCTGCAGGTTTTGGCCGACATGGTTTTCGGAACGGCTCCCAGCGGCTTCGGACACGAAATCGCACCCGTTGACTACATAACGGCCTGGATATGCCTGACCGAACCCGAGGGCTGGAGCCCCCAGGACCTCCAGCGCCTGAACGAACAGTTTGAAATGAAGGAAAAACGATGAACGCCCCCTTCCGTTCCGGGCTGGAAGAACGTTTCCTGCGTTACGTCCGCATCGATACCACCTCCGACCCGGCCTCGGCCACATCGCCCAGCACCGCTGTCCAGCTCGATTTGCTCAAGCTGCTCGTGGAGGAGCTGAAACAGATCGGCGCGTCGGATCTGCGTCTGACCGACTATGGGGCTGTGTTGGCCACGATCCCGGCGACCGTGCCCGCGGAGCTTCCCACGATTGCCCTGCTCGCCCATGTGGACACGGCGCCCCAGTTTTCCGGCACCAACGTCAAACCGATTGTTCATCGCGGCTACGGCGGCGCGGACATCGTTCTGCCCGATGACCCCGGCCAGGTGCTGTCACCCGCAGCGCTGCCCTACTTGGCGCAGAAAGTGGGCGACGACATCGTGACCGCCTCCGGCACCACGCTGCTGGGCGCGGATGACAAAGCCGGTGTCGCCATCATCATGGCTGCCGCGCAGTATCTGCTCAAACATCCGGAGATCCCGCACGGACGCATCCGCATCGCCTTCACCCCCGACGAGGAAATCGGACGCGGCGTTCATGCCCGTTTGCCGGGCGACCTCCAGGCGGACGTCGCCTACACGTTGGACGGCGCGCACCGGGGCGAAATTGTCTACGAAACCTTCTCGGCCGACGCGGCCAAGGTCACCATCAAAGGCGTGTCCATCCACCCGGGTTGGGCCAAGGACAAGCTGGTCAACGCCGCACACCTCGCCGCCAAGATCGTGGACACGCTGCCCCAGGCCACCCTGACGCCGGAGACGACTTCTGGACGCCAAGGATTCCTGCACATCGTGGGCATGAAGGGGTCTGCGGCTGAAATGACCATCGACATCATCCTGCGCGACTTCGAACGCGAGGGTCTCGCCCGCCTGGGAGAACTGCTGCACAAGGTCTGCGCGGCTGTGCAATCCGGAGAGCCCCGCGCCGGGATCACCTGCGCCATCACTCCCCAGTATCGCAACATGCGCTACTGGCTGGAGAACGACATGCGTCCGGTGGAGATGGTGCGCGAGGCCTGCCGACAGGCAGGGGTTGAGCCCTACTCCGTGCCGATACGCGGCGGCACCGACGGATCGCGGCTGACCGAGCTGGGCCTGCCCACCCCCAACGTGTTCACCGGCATGCAGGAGATTCACGGACCCCTGGAATGGGTCAGCCTCCAGGACATGTCGGCGGCAACCGAAGTGTGCATCGCGCTGGCGCAGCGTTGGGCCGCGGCGCTGTGTGAGTCAGGAACACAATCCATCGGGTGCGCCCGCCTTGTCAATCAGGGTGAGATACCCATTGAATTTACAGCTGATTCGGCGTATGGGCCGGAATTGTAACGTTGAATCACCCACCTCAATCCCATGTCCTACACTTCCAAAGAGAAATTCTGTTCGGCTAAATGGTTCAAAGCGTACGCTCTGATTCTCGTCGGCGCCTTCATCGTCGCCTTTGGATTCGTGTTTTTTGTGACCCCCCACCGGATTGTGCCCGGAGGGGTCTACGGAATCGGAATTGTTGTAAACTACCTCACAGTAGGCCTCTTTCCGTGGGCCCCCGACGGGTTGCCCATCGGGATGACGGGGCTACTTCTCAATGTTCCTCTCACCCTACTCGGCATTAAACTCCTGGGCCCCCGCTTCGGGGTGAAAACCGTGGTGGGTTTTATTCTAACCTCCGTATTTATTGATGGTCTCCACTTCTTTCTGGGTCACGAAAACAGGGTGGATGATGCGCTGCTCTCCACGATTTTCGGCGGCGTGCTCATCGGTTTCGGACAGGGGCTCATCTTCCGATCCAAGGCCACCAGCGGCGGCTCCGACATCATCGCCATGATTTTCGCCAAGTACACCCGCCTTCCCCTGGGCCAGTTGATCATGTACGTCGATTCCGCCATCGTGCTGTTTGCCTTGGTGGCCTTCGGCGACTGGAAAATTCCGCTGTACTCCTGGGTGATGATCTTCGTCATCGGGAAGGTGATTGATGTCACCCTGGAAGGTGTGGGCTATGACAAGGCCCTGATTATCATTTCCAACCAGTACGAGCTGATCCGAACCAAACTGATTAGCGATATTAACCGCACCGGGACCCTGTTTCATGCCACCGGGATGTATGAGAACAAGGATCGGGAAGTGATCTTCACCACCGTGAACCGCCTCGAAGCCCACATGCTCAAGGACTATATTTCCGAGATTGACCCCCACGCCTTTATTGTGATCGTCGATGCCACGGAAATTCTCGGCGAGGGGTTCAAGCCCCTTCAGCCTGAGGAGTGAATTTGGTTTGTCCTTGACACTCGAATTTTCGTGCACCAAGCTATTCAACAATCCGGCACCGAACAACCCATCGAAAGACCCTATGACAAACCCTAGAACTTTCTCCTTCCGGTTTTTTGGAAACCTTGTCCGAAATACACGTTCGAGTTCATCGGGAAATAAAATGGGGCTCGCCTGCCTGCTGGCGGCCCTCGGATCGCTGGTCCTTGCGGAACCCAGCGCAGAAGAACCGGCCACCGAGATTTCTTCCTACGCCACCGACGACGAAGCTGTCATCGAATCCGAGGTGTTCACACCGCGGATGACCTTCACGAACCCCAGAGGCAGCGAAGCGGTGTTCTATGGCCAGTTCAACCCAACCTACCAGGTGTTCGACGACGGAGAAGAGACCACCGAAGGCTTAGTGGACAACGGCAACTGGAACTCCCGCCTCGGTTTCCTGGTCAGGGCGCCCATGAACGAAAACACCCTGCGCTTCCGTTTCGAAACCGGCCTTGGGTTTCGCAACAGCGCATCCGTCTCGCAAGAGTCCACGCCGGATCGGGTCGATTGGCAGCGCACCGCCCTGCGCTGGTTCGAGACCGCCCTGGACACCCGCTACGGCACGGTCTCCGCGGGGCAGGGCAGCTCGGCCTCCGACGGCACGGCGGGGGTTGACGAATCCTTCACCTCCAACGCCGGGGCGACGGATTCCACCGACGGCTTCGGCGCCTTCCGCTTTCGCGACGGCGACGGCGAATTGACCAACGTCAGCGTCGGCGCGGTGAACACCAACTTTGACGGCCTCCGCCGCTTCCGCCTCCGCTACGACTCCCCCCGCTACGCAGGCATGATGCTCTCCTCCTCGTATGGCCGCAACGTGCTCGTGTCCGGGGACAACAGCAATTATTACGATGTTGCGCTCCGCAGTGTGACCGAACTGGGCGATTTTTCGTTGCGCCCCGCGATCAGCTACGGATGGGTCGATGACACCGATGGCGAGAATGAGGAACGCGTCGCAGGATCGGTATCGCTCTTCCACAACCCCAGCGGACTGAACCTCGCGGTCTCCGCCGGCTCCCTGATCAGCGGACCGGAGTATTATTACACCCGCCTCGGCTGGCGGGTGGATGGCTTCGATGTCGGCACAACCTCCCTCTCCGTGGATTATTACAACGGCAGCGATTTTCTGTCCGATGGGGCCAAGACCGAGAACTATGGTCTCTACGCGGTGCAGAGCTTCGATGCCCTCTCGGTCGACTTCTACATCGGATGGCGGCGATTCACCTACAGCGACGAACTCGGCGGAAGTTATCAGGACGCTGACAGTCTTCTCATCGGAACTCGCTGGTTTTTCTGACCTCTGCCCTCTATATTCTCCTTCGTTTACCTTCCCTTGTAAAACACCCCCCACGAAAAACAGGTATGTACCATGAGCACTGAAAGCGTTGCCAAAAAAACGGGAATGCAGAACTTTCTCGACGTCGTCGAACGCGTCGGAAACAAGGTCCCGCACCCCGCCGTCATCTTCCTGATGCTGTTGGGTCTGGTCGTCGTTTTGTCCCAGGTGCTGCACATGATGGGCACCAGCGTCACCTACGAAGTCATCGTTCCCAAACAGAGCCCGGTGACCGAGGTGGAAAACAACGACCCCATGCAGTACGGCATGGGAGAGGCCTACGGTTACGCCGGGATCGACGAAATGGCTTCGACCATTGAGACCCGGACCGCGACTCCCCGCAGCCTGCTGAGCACCGAAGGCGTGCGCTTCATGTACACCTCGCTGATTCCGAACTTCATGGCCTTCACCGCCGTCGGACTCATCATCGTCGCCATGCTCGGGGTTGGCGTTGCCGAGGAAGCCGGGCTGATCAAGGCCCTCATCCGCAAGCTCGTCGTGGTCGCCCCGCCCAAACTACTGGTCTACATCATGGTCTTCGTCGGCATCGTGTCGAGCATCGCCGCCGATGCCGGCTATCTGGTCCTCATCCCTCTGGCGGGGGCCGCCTTTGTCAGCGTCGGACGCCATCCGCTGGCGGGTCTGGCCGCCGGTTTCGCCGCCGTCGCCGGCGCGTTCACCGTCAACATGCTGATCAAACCGCTCGACGCGGTGCTCGTTGAATTCACAAACGACGCGATCCATCTGGTCGACCCCGATGTCTCCATCGGACTCGCATCCAACCTTTGGTTTTCCATGGCATCCGTTCTGTTTTTGACCGTCGTGATCGCGGTGATCACCGAGCGCGTGATCGAACCGCGCCTGGGCAAGTTCGAGGCCAAGGATATTGAGCCGGAAAGTGCCACGCTCTCTCCCGAAGAGAAGAAGGGACTCAAATTCGCCGGGTTCGGACTCCTCGGTGTGCTCTTCTTCTTCGGCCTGCTCTCCCTCCCTCCCGGTGCGCCCCTGCGCGATGCGGAAAGCGGCCAGTTGATCGGCAACACCCCCTTCATGAACGGCCTCATCGCCTTTATTGCATCCACCTTCTTCGTCTCCGGCTTTTGCTACGGCAAAGGCGCCGGCACGATGAAAAAAGGAACCGACGCGATCAAGGCGATGGAGAAATCGGTGTCCACCCTTGGCAGCCTCATCTTCCTGCTGTTCATCATCGCGCAGTTCATTGCCTTCTTTAATTACTCCAACATGGCGACCATTCTGGCGGTCTCCATGTCCAACGCCCTCACCGGTGCCAGCATCGGACCGCTGTGGCTCCTGCTCGGATTTATCGTGGTCGTGGTCCTGCTCGACTTCCTGATCACCGGCGCCATCGCCAAGTGGGCCATTTTCGCGCCGATCTTCGTGCCCCTGCTGATGCGGCTCGGGGTTGATCCCGAATCGGTGCTGGCCGCCTACCGCGTGGCCGATTCCCCCATCAATATGATCACGCCGCTGAACGCCTACTTCGCTCTGGTCGTGGTCTTCTGTCAGAAGTATGACAAAAAAGCGGGGGTGGGCACTGTCGTCGCACTCATGCTCCCCTATGTGGCCGTCCTGCTTGTGCTCTGGACGCTCATGTTTGTTGTGTGGCATGTCCTTGGACTTCCCTGGGGCATTTGATCCGCACGCCTCCAACCCAGGCCTCCTGGTCCCATGAACGAAACCAAAATAACCCGCGATGTCGCTGCGGTGGAAGAACGCCTCATTCGCCAGGAAGTCTGATCATATGAAAAACATATTTTCCTCCTGTTTATCCCTTGGTTTGGGACTTGTTTGTTTCTCATCCACGGCCTTCGCGGCGGAAATCGAAACTCCGGCCTCCGAATCCGCCGGGACCCCCTCCTATGAGAACAGGTATGATCTGACAACCGAGATTATGACCGATGCTGAGCCGGAATCCGGAGCCTCAAGACCGCCCGTCATCGGTGCCGGGGTTCTGGTCATGGCCGCCACCAACCCCTATGTCGATGGCGACTCTGTTGTGAGGGTTTTGCCCATGATCACCTACATTGGCGAGCGGTTTTTTGTGGCAAGTCCCCGGGCCGGGTTCAACCTCACAAGACAAGCCTGGGGAAATGTCAACCTGGTCGCCGACTACCGTTTCAAGGAAGATGCCTTTGAGGCCAAAGGATTCCTCGAGGGAATGGATCAGCGCAAAGACACCGTGATGGCGGGGCTGAATGCCAATATACATGTCTTCGCTCCCTACCGGCTTGAGTTCTCCGTTTTGACCGACGTTTCGGACCGCCACGATGGCCAAGAAGGGAGTCTGTCTTTGAACCGCCCGTTCCGCTTTGGTCCTTGTTTGCTGATACCCGGCGTTGGCCTCAGCTGGCGCAGCGAAGACTACAATGACTATTATTATGGGGTGAGGGCTGTGGAGGCAACGGATTTTCGTCCTGCATTTGACCCCGGCGACAGTGTGGAAGGCTATATTCGCCTCTTGGTGAAATACGAACTTTCCTCGCAGTGGACCGTCGCAGGTTCAGCCAGGGTTGAGCGACTTTCCGATGAAGTGCGCGACAGTCCCATCGTGGACGAATCCCATATCACAACCGTGTTCATCGGACTGAATTATTCTTTTTAACTCCAAGCAGATTGTACGGGCCTCCTTTGGAGGAAAAGCCCGCATGTTTTCACCAAATGTTTTCACCAATACGATTTCCAGTTGACGGGGGAATCTTTCAATCATAGAACTCCATTACCATGAAACCTTTCTCCAACTCCACCCTCCTGCGGCCCCGCGCCACGGCCCTGAAAACCACGTTCACTCCAGGATTCCAACCCGTGACTGCGGATGACAATCCGATGGGGCCGAAACCGTATCACGCCGCAGGGCGTGTTGTCGCCACCTGCCTGCTCGCGGTCATCCTTTCGAGCTGCAAAAAAGAGGTGGCGGAGCGCCCCGTTGTGGCGCAGCCCGTGAGGCTCTTCCAGGTGGAGGACGCCCGTGAAGCCTCCTTTCGCAATTTTCCGGGTGAGGTCGTTGCGACCCAAACCGGTCGTCTCTCCTTCGAGGTGTCGGGACGCATTATCTCGTTCCCCATCCAAAACGGCCAGTTGGTCAAGAAAGGCGATCTGATTGGCCAGCTGGACACGGCGGATTTCGTGGCCGCCCGCGACAGTGCACAGGCGAGCTTCGATGCCGCCAAGAACAACTTTGACCGCAACGAAGTCCTTCAAAAGCAAAATGTGATCTCCATGGCGATCCTTGACCGGGCCCGGCAGGAGCTGGACACGGCCAACGCCGCCTTGCGCACCGCCGTGCGCGCATTGGAGTCGACCCGCCTGGAGGCGCCTTTCGACGGTCGCATCTCCTACCGCATCGCCCGCGAACTGCAAAATGTCCGCGCCCAGGAGCAGGTGGCCATCCTGGAGGACATCTCCACAATGGAAGTCGAGATCAACATCCCCGAGCGCGACATGATGATTGGGCAGAGGGGACTCACCGTGGACGATGCCCGCGAACTTCTCGAAGCGCACGTGGAATTCGCATCCATCCCGGACCGCCGGATCGACCTCACCCTGAAAAGTTTCAGCACCCGCGCCAATCCCGTTTCCCGCACCTTTTTGGTGTCCTTTGAATTCGCTCCTCCCCCGGATCTGAACATCCTTCCGGGGATGACAGGTTCGGTTCTGGTGCGCCGCAAGGCAAGCGAAGCCGCCGGTGCCCCCGAAGCAGGATCTGTCCGCATGGTGCCGGTGGAGGCCCTGACCACAAACAAGGGCGTATCCACCGTCTGGCGTCTGAATCCGGACAGCATGACCGTGTCCGCCGTGCCGGTGAAGATTGCTTCGATACAGGGCGGTGCCGCGATGATTGAGTCTGAAACCCTTTCCGGGGGGGATGAAATCGTCGTATCGGGCGCTCGTTTCCTTGCCGAAGGAACTCCCATCCGCAGGATGCAAACCCGCAATCCCTGACCCCCCTTTTTCTAATGAATCCTGCTGAAATTTCGATCCGTAACAAAACCGTTACCCTTGTCTTCACTGCATTGATGGTGATCGGGGGGATTTTGTCCTATGTGAATATCTCCCGCCTTGAGGACCCGGAATTCACGATCAAGGACGCGCTGATCGTCACCGGCTACCCCGGCGCTTCGGCATCCGAAGTGGCCGACGAAGTCACCGATGTCATCGAACGCGCCCTCCAACAGATGGCTCAGCTTGAACGCGTGACCTCCCGATCCGAACGGGGCCGCAGCACCGTGACCGCGACGATCAAGGACCAATATGACCGGTCGACCCTGCCGCAGGTTTGGGACGAATTGCGCCGCCGCATCGGCGATGCCCAACGCCATCTCCCGCCCGGATCCACTCCCTCCCTTGTGATTGATGATTTCGGCGATGTTTTCGGCATTTTCTACGCCATCACCGGCTCGGACTACACGCAGGCCGAACTCTACGATGTCGCCAAAATGCTGCGACAGAACCTCGTACTGGTCGATGATGTCAATAAAGTCGAGATTTTCGCCAACCAGCAGGAGGTGATCTACGTCGAGATGGCCCGCAACCGGGTGTCGCAACTCGGCATTCAGCCCCGCGAAATCGCCGCCGCCCTCGGCGAACAGAACCTCGTCCGCTTTTCCGGCATCGCCGATTCCGGCCCGATGCGCATGACCATTGACCCCACCGGCTCTTCCCAGAGTGTGGAATCGCTGGGGGAAATCATTATCCGCCAGGCCCGCAGTGGTCCGGATGGCGAAAGCCCGCTCATTTTCCTCCGGGACATCGCGACCATTACCCGCGATTATATCGATCCGCCCCAAGCGCTGTTGCGTTATGATGGAGAGCCCGCGATTGGACTCACGATTTCCACCGTCAGTGGCGGAAACGTGGTGTGGATGGGTGCCGCCGTGGAACGTCGCCTGGAGGAGCTTCGCGCACAGATTCCCTTGGGCATCGAACTCCACCCCGTATCCTTTCAGGCGGACAATGTCACCGAGGCCATCAACAACTTTGTCCTGAGCCTCGGCCAGGCAGTGGCGATTGTTTTTGTCATTCTTCTGGTCTTCATGGGCATGCGCAGTGGCTTGATCATTGGCGGGGTCCTCTTTATCACGATCTGCGGAACCATGATCGTCATGGAGGCCCTGGGCCTGTCCCTCGAGCGCATCTCGCTGGGTGCCCTCATTATCGCCCTGGGGATGCTGGTGGACAACGCCATCGTCATTACCGAGGGCATGTTGGTGTCCATTCAGCGTGGCGTGGACCGCATGAAGGCGGCCAAGGATATCGTCACGCAGACGTCGATGCCGCTGCTCGGCTCCACCGCGATTGCCATTCTTGCCTTCGGAGCCATCGGGCTGTCCCAGGACAGCACCGGCGAATACTGCCGCTCGCTCTTCATCGTTCTGTTGGTTGCACTCGGAATCAGTTGGATCACCGCCGTCACCATTACCCCGCTGTTCTGTTATCTTTTCCTCAAGGGCAAACCCGAGGAAGCCGCTGGCGCACCCAAAAAACCCGAAAAAGATCCCTATGCCGGGGCTCTCTTCGTCGGCTACAAAGCGTTTCTCAACTTTTGCCTTCGCCGCCGCCGGCTGACGCTGGTCGCCTTGGTTATTCTGCTTGGCCTTTCGGGTTTTTCCTTCCGTTTTGTTGAACAGAGTTTCTTCCCCGACTCCACCCGTCGGCAATTTATGGTGGACGTCTGGTCTCCCGTGGGCATCCGCCTCGATGAGTCTGTCGACAATCTTTCCGCCATCGAGGAGTATATCAAAAAGCTCGAAGGCGTGACGCACGTCACCACAGTGGCGGGCCGCGGGGCCCCCCGCTTCCTGCTCACCTATTCTCCGGAACAGGCTGACACAGGCTATTCGCTGCTGATCGTGGACGTGGAGGATCATCGACGCATCAACGAATTGATTCAGCTTGTCCAATCGGAAGTCACGTCCATGTTTCCGGACAACCAGATCGTCACCCGACGTTTCATGCTGGGACCGGGCAACGGAGGACGGATTCAGGCACGCTTCTCCGGCGAGGATCACGATCAGGTGCGTGCTGTCGCCGTGGAGGCCATGAACATTCTCCGGCGGGACGGCGGCGCACAGGGTGTCCGCCTGGACAGCCGCGAGCAGGTTAACGTCCTGCGTCCCCAGTTCATGGAAACCGAGGCGCGTCGGGCCAGCATCACCCGCACCGATCTGGCGCATTCCCTCGAGTCCACCTTCAGTGGCCGCCGCATGGGTATTTTCCGCGAAGAAGACGAGCTGATCCCCATTTTGCTGCGCAGTCCCTACCGGGAGCGCAATGACCCGGACATGATCCGCGACGTTCAGGTCTTCAGCTCGGCAACGGCAAGCTTCGTGCCGATCCGACAGGTGGTCTCCGATTTCACGGTCGAGAACGAGGATCCCATCCGGATGCGCCGTAACCGCCAGAGCACCATTACCATGCATGCGGACCCCACTTCGGGCTTGCCGAGCACCTTGTTCGAGCGCATCCGTTCGCAGGTCGAGGCGATTCCGCTCCCGCCCGGAGTCGTTCTGGAATGGGGTGGCGAATATGAGGATGCCGGGAACGCGCAGGCCGCCGTCGCCAGCTCCTTGCCCTTCTTCCTCCTGATCATGGTGTTGATCGTTCTAACCCTGTTCAACTCCATCAAGACAACGCTGATCATTTGGATCACCGTCCCCTTCGCCTTGATCGGCATCGTCGCGGGTCTCTTGCTCGCCAACCAACCCTTCGGCTTCATGGCCCTGCTCGGGGCCCTCAGCCTTTCCGGGATGTTGATCAAAAACGGCATTGTGCTGGTCGACGAGATCCGGCTTCAGATCAACACGGGGAAAGCCCCGTGGTTTGCCGTCGTCGACGCATCCATCAGCCGCCTTCGTCCGGTCTCCATGGCCGCACTGACCACCGTTCTGGGCCTGATTCCGTTGCTGACGGATGCCTTCTTCGCGGCCATGGCCGTCACGGTGATGGCGGGTCTGCTCTTCGCAACCCTGCTGACCCTGATCATGGTCCCGGTGCTCTACGTGGAATTCTACAAATACCGGACCGACACCCCGCCTGTTCCTGTTGAAGCAGCATAGTCCCGCACTCCCCTCCCCAAAAGTATGTTCCAAGCGCGGAAGGAACGGGGAGGGAGCTGGGGACAGG
>CAZCFM010000021.1:13370-36856 GCA_964497855.1 uncultured Verrucomicrobiota bacterium
CTCCCCAAAAGTATGTTCCAAGCGCGGAAGGAACGGGGAGGGAGCTGGGGACAGGTTGGTGTTGGAAGGTTGAAGGTTGGTCAAGGTTTCAAGTCTAAGGTTGGAAGACCCCTTGTGCCCGGCGAATGCGGAGATTCGGGAACGGATCGTGGCAGCGTATGCGCGGATTGGGAGATATTGTACCTGTTGCAATAATCTCTTCTCGCTCATGAAGAAGATGCGATTCGAGTAAGAAGCCTCCAAGACAATAAACACAAAAAGAAAGATAAACCGTTCTTGTTTATCCAGCACAAATTGTTTATTGAAGAGTGATGAATCAGACCGTAACAGAGCTTCAGCGGTATCTCACGCGCATGCAAAAAGCCTGTTGCGCGCTTTGCGGCTGGCCTGAAGACGTAGCACTGCCGCTGTATGTGCAGGAGCGGTATGCGTTGTTTCAGGGCGAATTTATGGGAAAATGGCGGATCTGGGCCATTGAGAACGAAGGCTGGAAGCTTGGAACCCCGGGAGAATATCGTCAGCACTTCCGCTTGCTGAGCGAAGGCATCCCTCATCCCGTGGTTTTGGTCCTGCCCCGGATTCATTCCATTGTCCGCGACCGTTTGGTGGACATGGGCGTACCCTTTGTCACCCCCTTTTCCCAGTTGTTTCTCCCCGAGGCGCTCATCCACCTGACGGAGAAGTATCCTGGACGCCTGGAAAGCAGCGAGGGAAATTTCACGCCATTAGCCCAAGCCGCTTTGTTGGTGCATCTCCTTAAACGGACCCTGGAACCGCTGACCGGAAAAGAGATCGCCGTCCTGCTCGGCTGCACGGACATGATGGTCAGCAAGATCCGCGCGGAATTCCATGCCGCCGGACTCTGTCAGCTCGACCGCAAAGGCCGGGGAATACACCTCCGGTTTGAAAAGAAAGGCCCCGAACTGTGGGAACAGGCACTGCCACGTTTGCGGTCGCCCGTCAAAATGGCGTATTGGGTCGATCTGGTGGATTCCAAACTCCCCACCTTCCGTTCAGGACTGACCGCCTTGTCGGAGCTGACCCTGATTTCGGACGATGCCTGGGAGACCCACGCTATTCACCATCCAGAACTTCACGACGCATTGGAGTCCGGCAAGCTTGTGGGTCTGGAGGACCGTGACGCGGCGACGCACAGGCTGGAAAGCTGGAGCTATACTCCCGTCATCCTCGCGGAACAAGGACGGGTGGACCCGCTTTCGCTCTGGCTGAGTTTGCGCGACGATCCGGATGAACGTGTTCAAGGCGAACTTGCATCCATGATGGAGAACGTGAAATGGCGGTGAAAGGAATTGATCGGTTTCAGGAGGCCTTCACCCCGCATACCGGGAGCTTCGTCCTGATCGGCGGGGCGGCCTGTGACGTCTGGTTCGAGTCCCAGGCGCTCTCGTTTCGCAGCACGCAGGACCTGGATATCGTCTTGATCCTGGAATCGATGGACGGACCCTTCTTGGTCGCATTTCGGGCCTTTGTCGATGCCGGTGGGTACCAGGTGCGCGAAAAAAGCGAACTGGGTCCGGCACGGCTTTATCGTTTCGACGCTCCCCAGACTCCCGGCTACCCGAAAATGCTGGAATTGCTGTCCCGCTCCCCTGACGACATTTTCCCGGCAGAGGATCAACGCATCATTCCCATCCGCATGACGGAAGCCCCCAGCCTTTCGGCTATCCTGCTGGACCCGGACTACTACCGCTTTCTTCAGGACAACCGCGCCCTTCAGGATGGATTGCCTGTCGCAAGCCCCTACGCACTTCTGCTCTTCAAGGCAAGGGCGTGGCTGGACCTTACCGAAAGAAAACGACGTGGGGAGCCCGTTCTGTCCAAGGACATCCACAAACACCGCAATGATGTCTTCTCCCTCGCCACCAGTCTTGTGATCCCTTTTGCAGGGACTGTCCCACCACGCTTGACCGCAGACCTGCTGCAATTTCTTCGAAACTTTCCGGAAAATTCTCCCGAGTGGCCCGCCATCAGCCAATCCCTGCAAAGCACCTTCGGACGGACCTTGCCTCCCGGACGGCTTCTGCAACGTGTCCAGAATTTCTTTGGGATGGCAGTGCCGTGAACGAAAAGTCCCAAGGAACGCCTCTTGCGCAAAGGCCCCGTGGCCCCAGAAGAGTTCCCCTTCCTGTTGCGCTGCTACGACAGCAAGGAGCATGAAATGGTCATGGACCCCTTTGAGGAGCGCATCAACAATCAAAACTTTTATCGCTTCTACTTCCTGCACTTTATCCTGGACGTAAAGGTGGATAAACGCCCCTTGCAGGAGCCGCTTCAATGATCATGCCCCGCCTGGGTGAACCCCTGCGGATTCTGGAAATCCCCCTGAAACACTCCAAGGAATTCGGGTTGGTCGTGGACATGATCTGTCAAATCGGCCAGAAGCGTTGATTTTCCTTTGCTGACGGATTCCCATCTTACCAGTGCCCCAAAAATCTGTAGCAAACACCTTAGGATCGGTCTGATCGTATTCGATTTTGGGATTCCCGTAACCCTGCACACCCTCCCCGGAACAGCATCTCGGGGGGGGCAATGCTTCCGATGAGCCTACAGTAAAGGCTCAGTTCCGTTGTTGAAGCTGCAAATCGGCACCTGCAATGGCGTTGAAAATACGCCGCCGGCGGCGCAGGTGTATGGGCTCAACCAGCAAGGCCTCCACAGGCACCCACAGGGCCACCCAGGCAATGATTATGATGCTCTCGCCAAAAATGTTGTAGAGACGTCCTTGTCCCAATACCTTGAACCACTCGACAATCACCAACAGCACCGCAACAATCAGCAACGCCGCGGTCATGGCTTTTGCGTATTTCCGTACCGTGCTCCGGATATCCTGACTGGCAATTTTCGCTTGGTTTTTTGACCAGTTCCGCAAACCTTCCCTCACCTCTTCGATACGCCCCAGGTCCTCCGGCGGGACCTCAAGCACGATCTCGTACCCGTGTTTGGGCTCGAAATCATCCGCGAGTCGCAACAGGCTCGCGGCGGCTTCGGGATGCAGGCCCGGCTCCAGAATCGGAGATGACTCTTTTTCGAGAAAAAGATCGATGGAAACAATCCGCAGGAACAATCCGGCGGGGGTCTTGGGGTTTGATCGTACAGTCATATATTCGGCCTGGCGGTTTATATGGTTTCGTTTAGAGGGGCCTTCGGAACCTCACTCCGTCTTTGCAGGACGCTCGCGCGCCGCTCCGTTTTCGATGACAACGGCGATTTCCTGGCCCAGCTTGGTCATGAGGCGGTGGATCGCGTCGAGGTAGGCCTCATAGCTGCTGTCGGCGGAGGCTTCTGTGAAATGGGAGAAGCGCTGTGAGAGCACTTCCGGTTCCGCTCCACTGCGGGAGACCTGCCATTGGGTGATAAAATCGATCGGTCCTCCGAGAACACCATCCAGGCGGATAATGTTGACGTGGACAAGGTAACCGGGTCGGTGGTTTGAACTGGCCACATTCGCATCCACAAAGGCCTTCGGCACCTGTGTTGCAATGGTTTCGCGGAGCAGTTCTGAAACGGTTTGGTCCAGGGGCATCCCCCAGCGGTTAAAGGCATCGGCTTTGATCTCGCTGTCCGCGATCCGGGTCACGATGTTGGGGCGGTCAAGGTAGGCGGGCAGTCTGACTTCGGCAAAACGAATGGTGTACTCACTGCTCTCCGCGTTCCGGGCGGATGCAACGCGCCAGGCATCGCCGGGAGCATACACATACAGGCGGGGAGGGGGCGAACTGGCGCAGGCGCCCAGCATCAACGCCGTGAGCAGACAGAAGGCCGGTTTTACATAGGTTTTCATGGTGTTTTCCTTTTGGCAGAATGCGTTCATGACCTCATTTTCCCCACAGGATCGATTCGGGATGTTTTTCTAAAAGCTGCATCAACAGTCGAACGGATCGGCTGGTTACCCGAATGTCCCCGATCAGTTGGATGAATTCCTCCCGCATGGGGGCTTCGGGGTCCAACGCTTTGTCGATGCTTCGGGTGGTTTGCGTCACGCTTTCAATCATGGGTTTGAAATTCGCATCCATCCCTTCGATCACCGAATGAAGTTCCCGCACCGCGGCGCGAATATCCTGCAAGGCCCCCACGCTTTCGTCGGCGATGGGGCCCATGCTGGTTTTCACCTGGGCCAGAATTTCATTGATATCGGTCAGGGTCTGGGTCAAGGCCTGCCGGGCCTGGTCCGTTTTTTCCGGATCCAGCATGTCCGCCACCTGCGTGATGGCCCGATGGGTTTCCATGACAATTTCGGATAGGGGCAGCTCCTGGATTCCTTTTCGCATGCTGGTCAGCGGCGAGGGTATGGACGGCATTTCCCAGAATCCCGAATCCCGGTTTTTCCGGTTTATAGGGGTTCCGGGAGAGTAGATCAGCTCGATTTTCGAGCGGCCGGTCAGGAGACTCTGCGTGGCCAAACGTGCGCGGATGCCCTGCACTTGCACCAAATTTTCCATTTTCTCATACACCTCCCGGCCGCGACTCAGCCGTCCTCCCTGAAAATGGATTCGGTGAAATTCAATTTGGAACATGACCGGACGGAAGACCCTTCCCGAATCCTCCGCGGTATTCATCTCCATCCGGACACTGGTTACGGTTCCAATCCGCACGCCTTCAAATTCGACCGGGGCGCCGACATCGAGACCGCTGATGCTTTCATCGAAATAGACGATCGCGTCCATGCGTTCCTGCAGGAAGGCACCGCCGCCCAGCAGCATAATCCCGACAATGGAAAGCACGATGGCCCCCACAACAAAACCGCCAACGACGGCGGGATTCGCTTTTTTGCTCATAAATGTAGTTCCTTGATTGCAGTATCCATACATTATTCCGGGGAATCGGCCACGCCTCTGCGCAGAAAGGTGCGCACTTTTGGGTCGGGGCAGTTGTTCAGCAGATCTTTGGGATCGCCCTGGGCGATCATGGTTTTGGTTACCGGGTCCAGAAAAACGGAGTTGTTTCCGATGGCGAAAATACTGGCGAGTTCGTGGGTCACCACGACCACGGTGGCACCCAGGCTGTCGCGCAGCTCCAGGATCAGGTCATCCAACAGTTTGGCGCTGACCGGATCCAGACCCGCGGAGGGTTCATCGAAAAACAAGGTGTCCGGATCCAAGGCCATGGCGCGCGCCAGTGCGGCGCGTTTGCGCATGCCTCCGCTGATTTCCGAGGGGTAGTACTCCTCGAAACCCGCCAGGCCAACCAGGGCCATTTTCAAGGCCACCACCTCCCGGATTTCTTTCCGGGTCAACGTGGTGTAGGTTTCAAGGGGAATGGACACATTTTCCGCCAGGGTCATGGAACTCCACAAGGCCCCGCTCTGGTACATCATGCCGATTTTCTGCATCAAACGAGCCCGTTCCTCCTCGGACGCGTCCCAGAAACTGACGCCTTGATAGGACACGGAACCCTTGGCGGGAGACTTCAAGCCCACCAAGTGTCGCAGCAGGGTGCTTTTCCCGCAGCCGCTGCCTCCCATGATGATGAAAATATCCCCTTTCCGGATATCAAAGGTGAGGTCTTTTTGGATGAGGAAATCCCCGAAGGCCATTGTCAGGTCTTTGATCGCAATATGAGGAGGGGATGTCGGAGCTGGCATGTCTAGAATCCCGTGAGGACAAAAAGGATGGAAATGAGCGAGTCGGCCACCACGATGTAAACGATGGCATTGACGACGGCGGCGGTGGTGGCTTCGCCGACAGCGGAGGCGCTGCGTCCGCAGCGGATTCCCTGCATGCAGCCGGAGAGGGCAACCAGAATGCCGAACACCGAGCTTTTAATGAGTCCGGCGGCCACATCCCTCAGGTTGATGGCACCAATCGTCTGGTGGAAATACTGCGCGGGTGTCAAATCCAGCATCAGAATTCCGATGGTGGCTCCGCCGAGGATACCCAGCACGTTGGCATAAATCGTCAGCAGCGGCATCATGATGATGAGAGCGACGGCGCGGGGGAGCACGAGAAATTCCATGGGGGAAAAGCCCATGGTTTGCAAGGCGTCGACCTCCTCGTTGACCTGCATGGTTCCGATACGCGCCGCGAAGGCGGCCCCGGTGCGGCCGGCCATGATGATCGCGGTCATCAAGGCCCCCATTTCGCGCACCATGCCCAGAGCGACGGCATTGGCAATAAAGATTTCGGCGCCGAACATCCGCAACTGGACCGAACCCAAAAAGGCGAGAATCATGCCGACGAGGAAGCTGATCAGGGAAATAATCGGCAGCGCCTCCGGCCCGCAGTCCTGAATGATGGCGAACAAATCGGATTTGCGGTAGCGGGCTTTGCCGCGAAGCATGGCGAAAAAGGCCAGGGTGAGTTCCCCGAGAAATTTGACGGATTCCCTGAAATCGCCGCAGCCTTTTGTGAAACGTTCGCCAACGCGCGCGAGCCAGAAGGAGGTGGAGCCCGATCTGCGCGCGCCCTTGCGTTCCGGAACGGCTTCGGCGAGATGGATCAAGCGGCGAACTCCCTCCGGCAATTCGGTCAAATCCAGATGGAGTTCCCGCGAACCTGCGGTCAGGCTCAGTGACCGGAGAAAGATCAGCAGGGTGCTGTCCCATTCAAGGATGCCGTCATCGCGGAACTGGATGCGGGTGATGCCGGCAAGATGGGAAACCTCGTGCAGCCACGCGGTGGGCTCGGAGCGGTCATCCGCCGCGCGCCAGGATCCGGACAAGGACAAACGCAGCGTGTTTGCGTCCAGGGATTCGGTTTGGAGATTCGCTTTGGCCATGGGGGTTGTAAGGGGAAGTGTAGAGGAAGGGGCGGGTATACCGGAATCATTTTGGGACAGGCACAATCACGTGGCGTTGTCCGAGCACCATACAATTAAACAGGATGCGGGCAGCCCATTCGCGGGTGACAAAGGCGTTGCTGCCGGCGGCCTCGGCGTGTGAAAGAACCACCGCGTTTTCCAGATCGTACATTCGCACGTCCATGGTTCCAGCCCCTCCGTCCGCCAGATGGATCAGGTCTCCGTCCGAACTGAAGCGGACAAGGCGTCCGGCGTTCACCCAGTACACCCAGAGAGTGTTCGATACTTCTGAAATCGGGGCGACATAGATGGTTTGGGGGCCTTCCACCTGTATTCCGTCCAAGTCTTCGTATTCTTCGCGCAGAGCCACGCGCATGCGTTCCATCAAGGCTTCATTCGGGAACACCTTCTGGTTCCGGGTGGCAAACAAACGCTCAATCAGTTCCTGTTTGTTGAGGGAAACCGATTCCAAGCCGGCCAACGCCGCGGGTGGCCGTTCCATCTGTTCCACCCGGTACATCCGGAAGCCCTCGTTGCGGATGTGCAGGTTCAACTCAGGCACCCGGTAGTCGGCTTTTTTCAACACGACGAGATAATTCAGCCGGGGGATGAACACTTCGATGAATTGGCTCCGGTCCCCCTCGTCCAGTTCCGGGTGGAGCCACCCGTAGCGAAATTCCACGTCCGGCATTTCGTCAAGGGCGAGAAGCGCCGTTTCGTCCAGATGCCAGCGGTAGAGATACTGGGCGACTTGCGAGAGAAACTCCTGGGTTAAAACGGGAGCGTCCGGCTTCTGCGGGTAGGCCACAGAGGCCAGGAAAAAAAGCGCCAAAAACCAAGCCTGTCGAAACGTGCTCATCGGGGTTCCCTTCGAAGCGTGAAAAAGCGGTTGCCGCCGAGAGATCCCTGCTGGTGATCCTCAATCCTCAAAAAGTTTCCACCGGGATGAAACCGTTCTTTGTCGGTCATCCAGCCGAAAGACCCGCCGATTGCGGGCAGGCCCTGGGCGGTGGTGAGGGCGGCATGTCGGTCGTGGGGGAGTTCTCCGCTCCGCACATAGTTTACCGACAGATCGGTGGCGTGGGAGAGAAGCCGGAAAAATCGTCCCGGCTCCCCCTGATTGCCGATCCGCACCAAATTGCGAATGCGTTTTTCGACCCGGGGCACCGTGGTGGGCCTGCCGTTCGCATCGCGGAAAAACCCGTCAAATTGCCCGCGAACTCCGCCGGCGGTGATAATCTCGATGATATCATCCGTCGTCACGGCGGCGACGTGTCGCTGTCGGTAGGGCGGAGGAACGCGACGCAGCCGACGGTCCAGCACCAACAACATTTGTTCCATGCCCGCCTGGGTGTCCGCCTCGCTGCGATAGCCCCATTCACCAGGAAACGGCACCTCGTTAATCAACAAAAGGGCAATAAAGCCTTCGTTGGTGCTTGCCTGGGGGACTTGGAGGGTCCTGGCGCACAGAGGAAGATTCAGGGAGAGGCAGAGGCCCGCCGCAACAAAAAAAGAAACAGGGGCTTGGGTTCGGAACATGGTCGCTGTCGATTTGGGGAAGGGGGCGACAAATTTGCAGGGACGTCTGTGATTTCAAACCCAGGCCCGCTCAGAGGGGGCGCTTACTGGACGACGCGAACACCGCCATCAGCGCGGCGAATCACGCGAACGGAATCGCCTTCCTGAAAGTTTTCGTCGGCGGCTTGAATCACCACGATCAACTCGCCGCTTTCGAGCAGGATGGTCACCTCCACACCGGCTCGGGTGGTGGCGGCCCGTTCCATGGCGGTCCCGGCGGCGGCACCGGCGATGGTCCCGCCCACTTGCGCGATATTGCGTCCACGTCCACCGCCCACGGCATTGCCCAGGGCCAATCCCATCGCGCCACCCGCCAAGGCACCCAGTCCCTCGGACTCTCCTTCAATGGTAACGGCGCGAACATAGATCACTTCACCCCTGTCGAAGGAGTGGGCTCTTCCTGTTTCGCTGCGGCGAACGGTGTTCGCACTGGTCGGACTGGTGGCGCAGCCGGACCCGGTGAGTCCGCTGATGAAAAGAAGTGCTGCTGACACGAAAGCAAAGTTACGACGGAAGGAGGACATACGCATTCCTTTTTTTGGGGTTCAATTCCCGCTATCGAAAACCTTTGGTCGCGTCAAGCCGCGAAAATTGGACAAACGCATTCACGCATCCAAGATCGATTGGTCCCGTCAATTCCTCTTTCAAGCCCGTTGACATCCCGCTGGCCTGCGGTTATGCGTCACAACAGCCTCCACTCCGCCTAGACAATGAAAAACAAATTCCCGAGTCTGCTTCTCTTGCTTTCCGCCTCATTGTCTTCCGCTTTTGGACAGGGTGTCCGGGTGGATGCCGACGGACAAATCACCGAAAGCACCCTGAGTTTACCCTACGCCTTTTTCAACGAGACCTTCGGGTTTGCGGCGGGCTACGTGTATGGAGTTGTCGGCAAACCTCAGAAACAAGCCACCCTGCTCGCGACGGTGATCGCCGGTTCCGAAGGGTCGGCCATGGGGTTCCTTGCGGGCCGCGACCTGCAAATGCCCTATGTGGAACGACTCTTCCTCGACCCGGTTTTTTCCCTGGGGTACTACAACGGCGCTGAGGCGTTTATCAACGGAAACCCGGAGTTTCCAGATCAACGCGCCGGCAGCCATACATCCGATCCCGACAACTTCATTGAGGGCGACGGATGGGACAACTTCTTCCGGCTTCGCCTGAAATACCTCCTCCCCATTGGACATGGGCGGGACAGGGTCATCGGCGCTTTCCACATGAAAGACGGTTTTTTAACCTCCGGAGCGGCGGGGGGCGATTCCCTGAATCCCTTGCAAAGCGGGCGGACCTATGTGGAAGTGAGACCCTTTTACCGCTCGCTGCAGATCGAGACCGACAAGAGCGACATCGAACTCGAAACCAACGGTTTCGACTTCTCCATGTTTTGGGACAACCGCGATTTTTATGCCAACCCCTCGCGGGGTTTCGGCGTGCGCACTCGTTATTCTCGTGACTTCGGCTGGTTGAACAGCTCCAATCCCTGGACCAACCTTGACACCGAAATCGACATGTATTTCCCCCTCGCAACGGGTTCTTGGCTGCGCCACAATGTACTGGCCTTCGACATGTGGACGTCCTATTCACCAAGTTGGGAGACCAATGCCGATGGCTCCATTGACAACAATCCTCCCGCCTACACCGGGTCCACCCTGGGGGGGCTGTGGCGAATGCGCGGGTATCCCTCCCAGCGCTTCAACGACAAATCCGCCTTGTACTACGCCGCCGAACTCCGGATGACGCCCGAGTGGAATCCCTTTGAGCAATGGCCCGGACTTCAGAGGCACATCGGCGTGGAGTGGATACAGTTCGCACCCTTTGTCGAGCTGGGCCGCGTCGCCCCGGAATGGGATGCGGAAGAGCTGCATTCGGATATGAAGGTGAGCGCCGGATTGGGCATTCGCCTCTGGGCCAAAGGAATTCTCGCCCGCATCGACAGCGCGTTTTCCGAGGAAGGCTTCGGCGTGCAGATGATGATTTCCCACGCGTTCCAGTTTTGATCTAGGATTTCTCAGACCCCGCCGATGTCCTCGGCGAAGGACAGCGACACATCAAGCCAGGTGTCCGTGGCGAGCACGGCGCAGATCGCGGCGGTGAGAGTTTTGCCTTCGCCAGTGGCCATTTCCCAGATAAATATCTCTGTCAAAAAATTGCATCATTCATCAACAACAGAATCCATGCTGGGCATGTGGGTTTCAGAATGCGATTGACCCCGGAAACACCGATGGGGTAAACGATGTGCAACCCGGCATGAACCAGGTGGCCTTGACTACCTCTGACCGTTTCGGACGTGATGACGCTGGCCGGAATCTGACCCCATTTTCGGGAATGTACATCGTTGATTTTCGGCCCGCAGGGCTGTAGTGCTTTCACAACATGCACATCTCGGACTTTATCGCAAAATGGCGGCGCGTGGATCTCAAGGAGCGCTCGGCGGCTCAGGAACACTTTCTGGATCTCTGCGCGGTGCTCGGCCATCCCAGCCCGGCTGCGGCAGACCCCGGCGGAGAGGGCGGCCCCTGGGACCGTTTTCTGGACCGCGACACGCTGACGGAGCGGGGCGGGTTTCGCGTGGGCGTCGTTCGGTATCCCCGCCTCGTGCCCGCCGACGCGGCCTGCGCGGTCAAATTGCGCGACCGCACCCTCACCAAACTCTACAACCAGCATCCCGCATGGCTGCAAGCGGCCCACCGCCGCATCGACGAAGCCGTCGCCCACGCCTACGGCTGGCCCGCCAACCTCGACGAAGCCCAAATCCTCGCCAAGCTCCTCGAACGAAACTGCGCCAGCCCGCCCGTGACCTAACATTCGGGAAATGGTTTTGGGCGAAAACTCACAATCGCCTGCGCTCCTGTTTCCAGGGCTTGCATGGGGAGGTAGCGGGTTTCGGGGTGTTCATGTTTCAAAGTCTCCTTCGACATCCGGGATAGATCAGTTCCTGGCTGTAGGCGTTTAAGCTGGGGTGATTTTCTGCTTCACGGACGCCAAATCGTCACAAGATCTGACTCGCAGATTTTGCGGTCATGTGTGGAAAGAGGGCGTTTCGCCACTCGTGCAGAAGAGACAATCAGCCGGTCAGCGGGATCCCGATGAAAACTCGAAGGCAGGGTGTTCATTTCCAACACCACCTCCATGTTGAGAGGGATAAGGTTAACCGTCTCCGGCGAACAAGCTTTTTGCAAAAATTCCTCCAATGAAATATCGAGCTGGACCCGCCCGAGTTCCACCAGCATGGCAATTTCCCACAAACTGATGACACTCAGGGCCGGCCGATTCTGAGGCGGAAGTTCATCCAAGACCCTGGCCTCGTCAAAGGAAAGCCGCGAATCTCCCAACAACCACCAGAGCCAGATGTGGGTGTCTAGCAGGGGTGCCGGAATCATTTCAACACCTCAATCTCATCCTCCGACAGTACAGGAGCAAACGGATCACCCGACATACGACCCTTTCCTCGCAACCCCTTCCACGGCTGGTCGCGGGGCGGAGGAACAAGGACGGCAATCACGTTTCCCCGCTTGGAGATGTGCAAGGGTTCCCCCGTCTGATGGACCTGATCCAGGACTTTCAGACATTTAGCCTTAAATTCAGTGGCGGACATTTGCATATAACCAGTGTGCATGACCAGTCGTTTTTATACAAGAAAAAAGAAGAGACGAACGAACATGGAGCGGCGGCGCCCCCGCCGCCCCATGGTGTTCTCTGGCGATGGAGAGTCCACGGTCCCAAGGGCAGCGGGTTCGCCTCTGGGGACAGAGGCTACTACGCAGTTCTGCGCCGGGCTCACGACCTTGCACAGACAGGAATGTCTGTGTCACATTTTTCCAGCCCCTGGGGCTCAGACGCCGCCGATGTCCTCGGCGAAGGACAGCGACACATCAAGCCAGGTGTCCGTGGCGAGCACGGCACGCAGTCCCCGGAAGGCGTGTCGTTCCGCGCTGCTCTGTGCGGCATTGAGGGCGGCGAGGAAGGGCTTGCTGGTGAGACCCTCGGACATCGACGCGAGAGAGCGGCGGAGGGCTTCGGGAACAAAACGGCGGAAGAGTTCATCGTCGAGACTTACAAAGGACTGCGCACTTCCGGGATCGCCCTGACGCGCGGCGCGGCCGAAGAGCTGTCGGTCGATGCGTCGCGCCTCGTGCCGCTCGCAGCAGATCACGTGCAGTCCGCCGCGCTCGGCGATACCGTGACCGAGTTTGATGTCCGTGCCGCGTCCGGCCATGTTGGTGGCGATGGTGATCTTGCCCTCGAGTCCGGCCTCGGCGACAATGCGGGCCTCTTCCTCGTGGCGGACGGCGTTGAGCAGGTTGAAGGGCAGTTGCAGAGCGTCGAGGCGGATGGCGAGTTTCTCGCTGGCGTCCACGCTGCGGGTGCCGATGAGCACGGGACGTCCCATCTGGTGCATGCGCTCCACGTCGGCGGCGATTGCGGTCCATTTCTCCTCGTCGCTGCTGAAGATCCGCTCCGGGTACACCTCGCGGATGCAGGGTTTGTGCGTGGGGATGCGCACGACGGGCAGACCGTAAATGCGCCACAGCGGTCCGCGGGCCTCGTGGGCCGTGCCGGTCATGCCGCAGAGACGTGGGAAGCTGCGGAAAAACCGCTGGAAACTCATGCGCGCCACGGTCTCGTTGGGCTCGGAAATGGGCAGACCCTCCTTGGCCTCGATCGCCTGGTGCAGGCCTTCGCTCCAGGAGCGGTTCGGCATGATGCGTCCCGTGAACTCGTCCACAATCATGACCTTGTCATCGCGCACGACGTATTGTTTGTCGCGGTGGAAAAACTCGCGCGCGCTGAGGGCCTGTTCGATGAGTTCGATGCGGCGTCCGGCGCCGCGCCAGACCGGCGGAAGGTCCTGGGAGAGTTCCGCGATCCGGTCACCGCCGGCGGGCGTGATTTTCACTTCGCGGTACCGAGGGTCGCAGCTGTAGTGCTCCCCGGCCTTCAGGACCTGGGACACATGCAGCGCGGCCTGGCAGGCCTCGACCAGCATTGGGTTGGCGCGGGGCTGGGCGATGATCAGCGGGGTGACGGCTTCGTCGATGAGAATGCTGTCGGCCTCGTCCACGATGGCAGTGTGGAGGCCGTTGAGCACCAGGCTGTCGTTTCCGGCGGCGTCGGGACGCACGATGCGGCGGATAAGGCGGCGCTGGGGATCGCCGACGCGCTGGAGCTGAAGGCGGTCGCGCAGGAAGTCGGCGAGCAGTTCCTTGCTGGTGGTGTAGGTGATGTCGGCCTTGTAGGCGCGGCGGCGCTGGGCGGGTTCGAGCAGGGAGGTCACGCAGTCGACGTGCAGGCCGCAGAAGCGGAAGAGGGCCTTAAAGCCGTTGGCGTCGCGCTGGGCGAGGTAGTCGTTGACGGTGAGGACGTGGCAGGGGCGGTGGGTCCAGGCGGCGAGCACGGCGCAGATGGCGGCGGTGAGGGTTTTGCCTTCGCCGGTGGCCATTTCTGCGAGCCCGCCCTCGTGCATGACCAGTGCGCCGAGGAGCTGCACCGGGTAGGGGCGCAGTCCGATGGCGCGGAACGCGGCCTCGCGGATCAGGGCGAGGGCCTCGGGCAGAAGCTCCGTCGGCGTCTCGCGGCGTCGGCGGAAAACCTCATGCACATCGGCCAGTTTTTCGCGCAGGTGATGATCGGAAAGGTGCAACAAACTGTCTTCGCGCGTTTCGACCTCGCCAACCAGTTTCCAGAGGCGGGCGCGGCGGCCCGAACGATGGTCCACCCATCCGGCGACGTTTTGCGCGAGGGCATCGAGCCCGGCAGGCGCGGCTTTGGGACGCGTGAGGCGGAGACGATGGTATTCGGCGGAGGGCACTTCCACGCTCAGCGTTCCTTGCGCATGATTTGGCGGATGCGGCGGTCAACCTGACGCCAGAGGCTTTCCGGGGCGATGCGGAAACGGATGCGTCCGGTGCGCCCGTGCAGCAGGGCCACGTCTCCACTGTCGGTCGGCACATCCGCGCGCACTTCGAAGAAAGTACGCGCGGCATCGGTGCCGTCGCGCGTGCCCTGGTCAACGGCCACCTCGCCGCCGCCGTACCACCCGAGTGCGGGGGAGGGGAGTCTGCGCTGTTCGGCGGGAATGACGTTCCAGTTATCGGCGTTGAGTGGGCGGTGGGCGGCGCCACGGAGGCGAACGCGGCCTTTGCGAATGCCACCTGCGTCGAAAAGCCAGCGGGCCTCGTCCTGGCCAATGACGGCGATAAACTGACGGCGCTGCGGATGAATGATGAATCCGAGCACGCTGCCGCGTTCGACCCACACGCCCTTCATGTCGTCGAGGGTTCCCGCCACCCATTCGCCGTCCATCGGCGCACGGATGTCGAGGTTGGTTTTCTCTTCGCTGAGCCGCACCAGGCGCTTGCGCATGAGCTGCTGGTGTTCCTCGATGACGCTGAGATCGGAGGTGGATTGGGCCAGCGCGCGGCGGTAAAGGGCGTCGGTGTGACGGAGCACGGCCTCTTCCGCGTTCCAGTCGTAGGTCCATTCCACATTGTCCATCTGCGCGAGCACGCGTCCGGTGCCGACCCCCTGCGTGGAGGGAACGACGAGGACCCGGAGGCGGCCGGAGGCGAGAGCGGGGACTTCGACGAAGGGCGCGGAGACGAGCATCCCCGGCGCCGAGAACGAGGCGGGGAAGGGAATCCATCCGATGAGTGCGGCGAAGGCGACGGCGGCGGCCAGGCTGATGGCGATGGCGCGTCCGCGGTTGCGCTCGAGTGCCGGATCGGTGAGCAGATAATGCACGAAGCGCATCGTCGGCACCAGGAGCCAGGATACCACGCAGATCACGGCCATGACGATGCCGGCGAGCAGGAAGCGCTGGCTGACGAAGAGGATGATGCCGCCGAACACAAAGACGCGGTAGATGCCGCTGAGCACGCCGTAGACCGCGAGGGTGGTCTGTTCGCCGCGTCCGGGCGCGGCGGGACGAAGGGCGGGGCGTCCGAGGATTTTACCCTCAAAGAGATAGCGGAGCTGCTGCTGGCTGCGCTGGTAGAGGTTGGGGATGTCCAGCAGGTCGGAGAGCAGGTAGTAGCCGTCGTAGCGCAGCAGCGGATTGCCGTTGAAGAGCAGGGTGGACACCGAGGCGATGAACATCAGGTTGTAGCAAAGCGAGTTCAGCGTTCCGGGGCCGGTGTTGGCCCAGACGAAGGTCGCGGCGGCGGCGACGAGCAGTTCGGCAATCATGCCACCCGCGCCCACGAGCATGCGGTGCCGTCGCTTACGGAAGGCCCAGCTTGCGGTTGCGTCCACGTAGGGAATCGGCGTGAAGATCATGAGCATGATGCCCATGGTGTGCACTTCGCCACCGTAGCGTTTGCAGGCGAGTCCGTGGCCGAACTCGTGCAGGGCCTTGATGAAGACGAGGCTGATGTAGAGCAGGAACAGATTGCCCGGCGCGAGCACGCCCTGGCTCTGGTCCAGGAGGCGGTCCGCGTTGTCCACGGCGGTCTTTACGGCGGCCGCGACTATTCCCAGCCACACCAGCAACCCGATCCGGCTGAACAGGGCCACGCCGTAGGGCTTGAGTTTGTTCAGAATCGCGTCCGGATCAAACAGCGGGAAACGCGCGAACATGATGTAGGACAGATACGAGGCGCGTTCCTTCGCCTTGCGCTTGCGGTAGCGTTCGAAAAACTGCTGCGCGTCCGGGGGCAGGTCGAGTTGCAGCAGATTCGATAAATACAACTGGGCGAGCAACTGGATAACTTCGCCCTGGCCCGGGGCTTCGTCGGGCATGCGTTCCAGGCAGTCCTTCCAGACTTCCTCGACCGTGCGGCGCGGGTCGAGGCGCGACACGAATTCATAGGCCGCCGGGTGCAGGCGGAAAAACTGGTGCCCGAAGGGATCGTAGAGCACCCGCCAGGTTTTACCGCGGTAGATCTGCCGCTTGCTGCGCACACCCGCGCGCAGGGCCACGCGCTGGTTGGCCACACGGTACCAATGCTCGCTGAACATCCGCGCGCCGGAAGCCATTTACCACCCCCACCGCAGACGGAGATAATCCAGCGTGCGGCGCGTCAGCAGCCAGATCGGCGTGCGCTTGCCCGCATCGACCCGCGCGGTGCCGCTCATCCCGGGACGCCACCACGGCTCCACGGTTCCCACGACCTCGCAATGCACCACAAAGAGGTTGCTGCCATCGCGGGTGACGGACATCGGGTCCACGCGCAGGACCCGCGCCTCGGTCGGCTGGTCCGGACGGCTCGCGAAAATCAGTTTCACCACCGCGCCCTCGCGGACGTGGTCGATGTCGCGCTCCTCCACCGTGGCCTGCACCTTGAGCGCGTCCCAGCGGGCGATGCGGAAAAGCACTTCGCCCTGGCGCACCGGGGCACCGACGCGTTCTCGCAGGTCGCCCTCGACCACGGCCCCGTCGAAGGGGGCCTGAATCACGGAGCGGATGATGCGGTCCTCCGCGCGGGCCAGACGGGCGCGGGCCTGCTCGGCCATCGCCTCCGCCATCCGCATGTCGCCCAGCGCTCCTTCGGCGCGGGCTTTTTCGGCTTCGCGCAGGTTGCGGTTCAGGTCGCCGAGGGCGGCGGCTTTTTCGATCAGCAGGTCGCGCGAATCGAGGCGCAGCAGGACGTCGCCGGCCGACACGCGGTCGCCCTTGTCCACCGCGATGGATTCGAGAAAACCTTCGAAGGGCGCGGGCAGGATCAGCGACTCCGCGCTTTGCAATTCGAAAGAGCCGTTGATGCGGTGGGGCCAGCGTCCGAAAAGCAGAAAGAGCAGCAGCAGCGTGCCGAAAATCGCCAGCAGTTTGGCTCCGGTGTGTTCGTAGCCGAGGAGCTTGGCGGCGAAGCGGCGGATGGAGCGGCCCCAGCGCTCGGCGAACCAGACGTCCTTCGCCTCAAGCGCGCAGAGGCGCGGTGAGATCTGGTCGGCGCAGAGCCGCAGCCAGCGGATTTCGTTTTCATCGAAGGGCGACGACTTGCGTTCGAGCAGCAGCACGGCGACGGCCTTGCCCTCCTGGCGCAGAGGCACGGCGACGGCATGACCGGCGGTCTGCGTTTCGCAGTGGCGGGCGAGATCGCGGGAGATCACGGCATCGTCCTCGCCGGCGGGATAGACGATTTCCGCGTCCTGCTCCCAGGCCTCTTCCATCGCCGTTTCGAGCGACTGCACGCCGTCCATGTTTTTTTCAAAACGCTCCATGTGGCTGATCGTGCGGGCGCGGATGTAGCCCTTGCTCTGCCAGCCGATGCTGGCCCGGTCGGCGCGCAGGCGGGTGGCGAGTTCGTTCACCAGGACCATGCAGGCGGCGGTGAATTTTTCCTGTCCATTGACCAGGGCCAGCAGGTCGAGCACGTTGGAAAACTGTCCCACATCGGTGCGGGCCTGCTTGAGAATGTGCTGCACCTGGAACACCGGAGCGGCGGCGGCCACGCTGGCCAGACGGTCGAGCAGCGCGTCAACGCGCCCGGCCTCGGGCGCGGGACGAACGGTGGCCAGCACCAGACGTCCGTCACTGCCGGGCAGCGGAATTCCGACGGCGAGTGTCTGCAGCGACGGGTCGCCGGGCAGCGCTTCGGACAGGCGTCCGCGACAGGTTTCGCAGGCGTCGGCGATGGAGGCCGGCAACATGCGCAGGGCCTGCTGGCGTTCGGCCATCGGTTCCTGCGGCGAGAGGCCAATGCACTGCCAGGGCGATCCTGACGTTTGGCGGACATAGATGGCTGCGGCGCGGCCTTCCACCGCGCCGGCGGCGGTGGCTGACAGTTCTTTCCAGAACGCGGCGGGGGAACCCGCGAAGGATTGCAGGGCTTCGAGGCGGACATGCAGAGGGCTGGCGCTAAACTCATCCATCGGCGGGCTCCGGGGCAAGCCATTGACCGGAGACGCCGGGTTCGATGCGGGGATTGGCATTCAGAAACAGCAGTTTGACTTTGCGCAGGCCGCTGGAGGGATCGACCACCGGCGAGATGAAGGCCACGCTGCCTTCGCGGTCCACCGTCTCCGCGAGCAGGAAGCGCAGACGCACGGCGTCGCCCACGCGCAGCGCCCGCGCACGCTCCGCGGGGAGGTTGATCACGAGAAAGGCTTTGTCGTCGTCCACCAGACGCAGCACGGGTTGGTTGGGCTGAACACTCTCGCCTTCGTCGAGTGGAAGCTGCGCGAGTACGCCGTCGAAGGGCGCGGCGATCTTCTGAAGGGCGAGGCGTTCGCGGGCCATTTCGAGTTCAATGGCCTGCCGGAGTTTTTCCTGTTCGAGGCGGGCCACTTCGAGACCGGCCAGCGTGGTTTCGAGCTGTTTGCGGTTGAGTTCATCGCGGCTGACCGACCCGGTGCGCTCGGCAAGGGCGCGGGTGGAGGCCAGCTCTTCTTTGAGCAGCGCCTCGCGTTCGCGGGCGGCCTTGAGTTCCGTTTCGTCCAGATGAATCGTCTGGCGGCGCTCCACTTCCAGCGCTTCCACCCGCGATTCGAGTTCGAGCAGAACGGTGCCTGCGGTGATGCGGTCGCCCTCCTGCGCGTGGATGCGGGCGATGCGTCCGGGAACGGCGCTGCTCAGCAACACATCGCGGAAAGGCTCCACCAGTCCGGTGAAGGTCTGCGCGAAAACGGGAAAGACAATCAGACAGGCCAACGCAATCAGCGGTTTTTGCATAGGATTCTCCAGACTCAGCGGGTTTCGTCGGTCATCGGATCGATGCCGCGGACGTCGAGCAGAGTGCCGGACGACAGTTCGAGTTCCAGCAGGGCGACCATGAAGCGGGTGAGGCTGGTCGCTTCGCCTTCCAGTGCTTCGCTGAGTTTCTGTTCGGTGTCGAGCACCTTGCGGCTGTCGCTCTGTCCGGCCTCCAGACGTGCCAATTCCGTTTCGAGGAGTTTGGAGTTCAAGGTGGCCACCCGCTGATAATTGAGGGCTTGTTCGTGATGGTTGGCCACGCGGCGAAGGCTGGCGGCGAGGGCGTTGGAGAGCGCGATTTCGGTGGCCTTGTAGCCGGTCTCGCCCTCGGCCGCGCGACGACGGGCCGCCTCGCGCTCGCCGAGGCTGCGGCGTCCTCCGCCGAGAGGCACGCGGAGCTGCACGCCCAGGGACCAGGAGACGTAGTCGCCGTCGCGGGTTTCGTCGAAGGCATCGGACGAATCCTCCGCAAGTCCGTTGTAGCCGTAGGTGGCAGTGAAATCGAGTTGCGGCAGGACCTGGTTTTCGGCGTAGGTCTGGCGGAGTTTGTCCTGGGCGAGGCGGTGTTTGCGGATGAGCACATCGGGGTGCAGCTCCATGGCGCGGGCCTGCAAGTCGTCGCTCGCTTTTTCCATCTCGCGCAGGGCGGGACGCGCGGTCACCTGCAGCTCCGCCTCGTCGCCGCGCACGGTTTCCGAGAAAAATGTTTTGAGTCGATTGGCGGTTTCCACCCGGTTCTGGCGTGCCTCCAGCAACTGCGTGACACGCAGCGCGAGACCGGCTTCCGCCTGTTGCACTTCCACATCGGCCATCCTGCCCGCCTCGAGGCGCGCCTTGTTGTCGGCCAGCACTTTTTCCGCGACGTCCACGGAGGCCTGGCGCAGTTCGACGCGGCGCTGGGCGATGTACAAATCCCAGTAGGCCGCCTCGGCGCCGCCGAGGGTCTGCATCATCTGACGACGCCACTCCTGGAACTGGGCCTCGTACTCGGCGCGCGCCATGCGGATCAGGCTGGTGGCGATGCCGGTGCCCGCGTTTTTCAGCAAGGGCTGGGTGAAGACCACGCCGAGGAAGCCCTCGAATTCCTGCGCCGCGCCCTCGAGTTCGCGCTGCTCGCGCAGGTTGTTCGTCAGGTCGCGGAGAGTGTAGCCCAGTTGCAGCTGGCCGCCAGTGGGCAGCGGCTGCTCGATCGCGGCGCGGTGGATGCGGTTTTCTTCGGAAAAATCATCCACGCCCTGGCTGACAAACTGCTCCTGGTTGTTTTCGCGCTCGTTGCTCACCCGTTCGGTGCCCAGAACCATCACCGGTTCCCAAAAGGCGCCGCGTTCACCTTGGTAGAGGGCCTTGGCACCCGACAACCCCATTTTGCGGGCCGCGATTTCCAGGTTTTGTTCGAGGACCAGCTGGCGGCAGTCCTCCAAGGTGATTTCGCGGACGGGACTTTGTGCGCGGAGCGAAACACCGCCGAGACACAGGAACGATAGGAAAAGGCGGGGTAAAGTCATAGGTGTTGAGAGGTGGTGTATAGGTTTTTGCGCGGGATGGCGTCTGAATCAATCGGGTGACCTTATGCATTCTTCCATTTCAGCAGGGCAATTCAAGCTTTGAACGATGTGAAGTTCCGAGGATGAATTTTGTTTATCCGGCGACAAAAACCCTTAGAGTTGCGCTATGAAACGCTGCTTTCTGTTCATCCTCCTCTGTTGTCCCCTGCGGATGGCCCTCGCGAATTCGCCCTTGGTCGAGCGCGCGGAACGCGCCTACGCGGCCGGACGTCGCGAGGAGGCGCGGGACACGCTTCTGCGGGCGGCGGCGACAGCCGAGGAAGCGGCGGAACGCGAGCGGATCCTCGGACGTGTGGGCGAGATCAACCTGTCTCTGCTGCTCTCGCGACTTCCACAAGCGGAAGCGGATCGGGTGGAAGTGCAGCCCGGCGACACCCTCGGAAAGATCGCCGCACGCGAGAATACCACCGTCGAACTCCTGAAACAAATCAACGGCATCCCGGGCAACACGGTACGACGCGGCGACCGCCTCAAGGTCCCGCGCCAGCCCTTTTCTCTTCGCGTCAACCGCGCCGAAAACCGACTGGTTGTCTCGCTGGGCGGAACCTTTTTCAAGCAGTACCCGGTGTCCACCGGCGCGGGCGGCAACACGCCGGCGGGCGAATTCCGCATCACCGACCGGCTGCTGCACCCCACCTGGTGGCATCCCGACGACGGACGTGAAATTCCCTACGGCGACCCGGAGCACCGCATCGGCAGCCACTGGCTGGGCTGGGACCGCCGCGGCTTCGGCATCCACGGCACAGACGAACCCGAGAAAATCGGCCAGCCCGTCTCCCTCGGCTGCGTCCGTATGCGCAACGAAGACGTCGCCGAACTTTTCATGCTCATCCCCAGCGGCACCCCGGTTGTGGTGGAGTAACGCTACCTGCGCACGCGGTCGCGGATGCGGAGCAGGTCTTTCATGACGTTGTGGAGGCTGGCCGTTGCCGGAGTGCCAAAGGCCTCGTGGGTTTGTTTGTAGGGCCGGAACGCTCAAGGTGAGCGAGACGGTTGCTTGGCGCGGAGCATGCGAAAGCATGATCCGTGACAAGCAATCGGCTTCACTCCACCGCTTCGTTAGGCTCATTTTTCATTTTGTTTCTGGATCGAAATGACCAAGTAAATCCGGAGAGTCTATCTTCCACCAATATTCACTCTTTGCGGTGGGACTATGAAATTCAAAGATCGCGACTAAACCGAGCAGCTGCATCGGATCATCGGCGAGGAAGTGCCATTCGTCCTTGCGAGCATGCCACCAGTCCTTGCCTTTTTCAAATTCCAAAGACCATCCCTTGCGCTCAAGAATCACAAGAGCGGTGTTGTAGACATTTAGATAAGCGCCGATGTCAGCCATGTATTTTTCTGCCTAACGTTTAGGGTGTGGGACGCGAAGCGTTCTCACCAACCTATGTTTATGGAACTGAATCCTCTTCCTCGCTGTCCAATGAGACTGGCGAATCATACAACCATTTCGAATATGGACTTGGTTTTGGGTCGACAACTGCAAAAGTCTGATCGAGGAACCTAGCTAACTCAGGGCTCTTCACCCATGTAGCCCATGCGCCAAGGCTTTGAAACTCATAAGGAACACCTCCTTCATCGTATGGACTCGAAGCAAAAAACGCATGCTGAATTACAAAAGCATTATCATATCTAGTCAACGAAATTATTTTCGACAAATCTTTTGAAACTAAAAGATACGCATGACCTGCAGGAGCAAAAGGCCAAGGGATATCATCCATATGGTAAGGTCTGTTTTCTTTCAGAACCATTTCCAGAAATTTTTGGAAATCTTCCGGAAGTGACACTGGCTTGTTTCGAACTGCCAGTAATGGTGAGAACGAACTGGCCATGGTCACTTGGTCATTAACATCCCCAGAATCGATAGTGACTTTCTTCATTTCTGCCCTCACTATAAATTCTGGGATGCTATCTGGAGGTTCGCTGTACTGCTGGAAGTTTATTGGCCACCTTCTTCCTAAGTAGTCCACAGTAATACCGTATTCATCCACCCTTGGATTTGTTTGGCTAAAGTTCGCACAGGCGCCAAACATAAAAGTTAGCAAGATTGTTAGATACTTTTCCATAACGTTAAGATGAGCGGACCGAGTTCACGAGGTTCGCTCAATATTTTGGTTATCACTAGGTTAGCTTTAAGGTGAATTATTGAATCTATGATGAGCAGGTAAAAGGGTTACAGGTTGAGTCGCAATGCTCAAGTAACCGAATTCTTTCACCACTTCACCGTATTTCTGTTTTGGATTCACAATTAAGGTCACTGGTTGGGTTGGGTCAATATCCCAAAGACGAGTTATGATAAGTGGTAAATTATCCCAAGAAATAATCACACCAGAATCAACCCGACCGGATTTTGAATTTAAATCAATTATTAAACCTCCCCCCTCGAATATGACTGGAGAATCTGAGCACTCCGAGCACCCATTGAATTTTGGCGCATAAAATTCCATGGGAAAAGCATCTTCAGAGTTCGGTTTTTGAAAAACCAAGTTTAGCTTCCAAAAACCTTTCACTTTGAGAATTTCAATCTGATTCCAGATTTTTGAAAAAGCAAGATTTTCATCAGCATGAATATTAAAAACTATATTTTGGCCATATTCCCTTTTAAGCATATCTAACTGTTTAGAAAATTCTGATTCATTGGCTTTCGAATCTTCAAACCACAAAAGTCCGTTTTTGTCCAAGTAGAGTTGGGATGATGCAGCCCACGGATCAAAAACAGAATAGGTGCCTCTGGGGTAGACAGGAAGGCTTATCACTGGATTTTTCGTGTAAAGAACAAAGGTCCAAATACTGAAACCCAAAACCGCTAATGCAGGAATTGTAATCCAAAAATGAGGTCTATCGTGATTCGATCTCTTCATAAGATAACATTGTATTATGCAACATGTTGTTTTTTCTGCCAGGTACCTTGTGTCACGGTGGATTGCAAGAACGTTTTGAAAAAACGGAAATTTTTG
>CAZCFM010000022.1:0-7761 GCA_964497855.1 uncultured Verrucomicrobiota bacterium
CGCGCTCCTGCATCGTCCCCAACAAGCCTTTATGATCCAAGGGATTTTTCATGCCCACACCCTAGCGAAGCCTTGCCCACAAGAAAAGAAAACAATCTGCGATTTCAACAACCGACTCAGGGGTCCGTTAACGAAACGTCCAGGGCATAGAACCAAGGGCCGGGGGCTGGAGGTTGGTCTCCGAAGCTGAGGGGCTGATTGAGCTCCGTGGCGGTGAGGGTTTGGCCTTGCGGGGTCCACTGGGCGATGGGCTGGGAGAGGTCGTTGGTGCGAAGGACGCGGTAGCTGCGTCCGGGCTGACCATTCCAGGAGACCGTGACGGTGCTGTCACTGAAGCTGGGGGTGGCTGCGAGGGGACTGCCGGGAATGGTGCCGGCGAGGAAGTGCTTCCAGAGGGCGAATCCGGGGTCGTCGCTGTCGTCAAGATCGGCGGCTTCGAAGGTGGCATCGTCGGCGGCGGGAGCAATGCCGCCATAAGTGACGAGCCAGGAGTGAAGGGTGCCACGGCTGGTTTCGGGGGCCGTGAGGTTGAGCGTGAAAGACGGCGACAGGCGGTGCTCGGTCCCGCCCGCATCCACGGCGGTGGCGGCGAGCGTGTGGGTGCCTTCCCCCAGTCCCAGATCCGTCACCAGCGTGCGGTGCAGGGGCTGACCCTCCAGCTCGGGGTTCGTGACTTCTTCCAATGAAACACGGTCGATCCAAACGCCGCCATCGGAATAATAACTCCCCACCACATACTCCAGGCGAAGATAAATAGCCTGCCCGGCATAGGCCGCCAAGTCGACAGTGAGATTTGTCCAGGGACTGCTTCCCGTGAAGGACTGGAGTTCGGTCCAGGTCGTTCCATTTGTCGACGCCAGCACCCGCAGGAAATCCGTTGAGAATTCGTAACGTCCGTAGAGGACCAGACGGGTGTTGGCGGTGGGTGTGATGGTCGAGGTCGAACTGAGATGGTACGAAATACCACTGTACTGTCCCCCCGGTTCTTTATAGAAACCGTCGCCGCCGTTCATGGCCGCAATTTGCCAATCCATAGAGCTGTAGGGGGATGTTTTGACGAAGGTCGTGAAATCGTTTCCTTCGTCCACCGTCGTGAAAACGGAGGAGAAACGGTCCACCGCGAAGGAACTGAGCTGTTTCCAAAACGTCCATTGATTCCAAGTCGTGTTGGTGATGGAGGCGGAATCCAGCCAAGCACCATTCAAACCCGTCGTCCAATAAGTTCCGGAACTCAGAAAAAAGCGGAGATGGATTGTCTGTCCGGCGTAACTGGAAAGAGGAACACTGTATTGAGTCCAGGAAGGGGTGGCACTGCTGTTGTTTCGCTGAAAGATGCTGGTGTAGGACTGACCACCGTTGTTGGACACTTCCACATGAAGTGTAGTCCCCGCCAATCGATATTTCATCCAAAAAGAAAGCGTGCTGGAGGCGGTGGGCACGAAGGTCTCGTTCAACAAAAGCGTGGCAGGGCCTGTACGTCCGGCAAAATAAACCGACCCACGAGTGGCATCCTCGACGACGTTCCAGTCCATCGCTTCGATATGGGGCTGTCCGACCAGGTCGGCGTTCCACCTTCCGGACAGGGTTTCTCTTTGGTGCAGACGCAGCGCCTGCAGCTCGTCTTCGCGTTCGCGCGGAAGAATCCAGGAAAGGGTGGCCGACTGGTTGGCGGGGGCGCTGACAGGACCTTCCGTCGCAAAGGGCATCAGGGAAGGACGGATGCCGACGATCACCGCATCCAAGCCCCCGCCAGGAATCGCGATGGCGGCGAACCATCCATCGTTGTCACCACCCCATCCGTATTGAATATGGTACAACGTCATCCCACCGCTGATGTCCAGACCGTCCGCCACCACGGCATGTCCGGGAATTTCAACGATGGCGGGATACCCCGCCTGCAATTCAGCCTGAAGCGCGGCCTCGGTTCCGCTGGAGGTTTTGGAAGGCGTCTCCATATAATGATGGCGGTTCAACTGCTGACCTAAAAAAAGAGTGACCGCCGAGGTGCCATCCGCTTCGATGTTTGCTTCTTTGGCCACGACGAGATCCCACATGAGTTTGGACACCGCCGCAGCGGCCTCGGGGGGATTGGATCCAAAGGCGCTGTAGCCGGGGAGCATGTTGTCCCAGTCGTATTCGGTGTCAAAGGTGACGCTGTGGGTTCCCGTCACGGGCCCGCTGCTGTCGCTATAGCTGTGTCCGCCCCAGCCACGGACGGGCCAGCGGTGGAAGTTGAGGATTTGGGAATAGGCCGTGGCCACGCAGCCCACCGGGGCGCGTCCGTCGTAGCCGCTCAAGGCCCCGGACACCTCGGGCATGAGGAGGTTGTACGGGTCGGTCTGGTCCCAGGCTGTGCCCAGCATCGGGGCGACGTAGATATCCGACATCGGCAGCGGTTCAGAGCTGGACATGGCCCGGGGCAGGGCCAGCGCCTCCAGACGTTCGGGAATGCCGCGAACGTGGCTTTCCAGCAGGGCCCGCAAGGTGTTTTCGCTCGTTTCGCGCAGCGAAAGCGCCGTTGTACCGCTAAAGGCCACAAGCAGCGGCAAACGCGTCTCCGCATTGGCAATCAGGTATCCCGCGGGCTGAAGCCGGAACACATGCAGACCGACCTCGAATCCCTCCACTGCGAAAACCTCCGTCCCGGCAATTTCGTGTTTTGACAGGGATCGGCTACCCTTCATCCACTCCGCAACCAGCGCCTGCGTGGCGTCCAATGTTCGCAGCTCCGCTGGCAGCGTCAGGCTGAGAAAAAACAGAACATAAGGAAAGAGACCCAACAGTGTTTTCATGGACGGACCTCATTGTGGTGTTGCCCACAGCGTACCACAGAGTCCATTTTCAAGGCAATGGGTATTTTGCATAACCCCCACAGGGGGGGGGCGCACCCCCGAAGTGGTGTAGAGGTTGCAAAAGGAGGTTGGGCTTTCAGCCCGACAAACGCAACGGAGGTTGGGCTTTTAGCCCGACATTCCGAAGCACACCGAGACAGCCTGGAAAGGCTATCCTCCCGCTAACACCGAGACAGCCTGGAAAGGCTATCCTCCCGCTAACACCGAGACAGCCTGAAAGTCTATCCTCCGCTAACACCGAGGGTACACAATCCACGGCAAGGCCCGCGGCAAGCAGCGACGTGTTGATGGTGACGTTAGGTGGTCGTTATTGTTGCCAGAGCCGTCAATTTGTCGAGGGCCTGGCCGGAGTCGATGGAGTGGGAGGCGGCGAGAAGTCCTTCTTTGAGAGATACGGCTTTCCCACCGGCACAAATCGCGGCGGCGGCGTTGAGCAGGACGATATCGCGCCGCGGCCCCTTTTCCCCGGCGAGAATGGCGCGGGTGATGGCCGCATTCTGCGCCGGGTCGCCCCCGCGGAGGTCCTCCAGGTGCGTGCGGGGCAGTCCAAACTCTTCGGGCGTGATCGTGTAGCGGGTCACGGTGCCGTTGCGCACTTCGCCGATCTGCGTCGCCGCCGTCGTGGTGATCTCATCCAATCCATCCTCGCCGTGGACCACAAACAGATGTTCGGTGCCCAGATCGGCGAGCGCGTTGGCCACGAGATCGACCAGGGCGGCGTTGTAGACGCCAAGCACCCCCCGCCGCGTGCTGGCGGGATTGCTCAAGGGTCCGAGAATATTGAACAGCGTGCGAATCCCGATTTCCCGGCGCGGGCCAATCGCGTGTTTCATGGCCGGATGCAGCGAGGGCGCGAACAGAAAGGCGATACCGATCCCGTCCAGGCAGCGGCTCATGCAGGCCGGGGTGGCCGCGATGTTGACGCCCAGTTCCTTGAGCACATCGGCGCTGCCGCTGATGCTGGACACGCTGCGGTTCCCGTGTTTGGCGACCGGAACACCCGCCCCCGCCGTCACAAAGGCCGACGTGGTGGAAATGTTGAAGGTGTGCAGTCCGTCGCCGCCCGTGCCGCAGGTGTCCACCGCGTCCACATGACGTGTCGGGATCGGCGTGAACACCTCACGCATGGCGCGGGTGGCGCCGGAAATCACATCGGGGGTCTCGCCCCGCAGGCGCAAGGCGGTCAGAAACGAAGCGATTTGAGCCTCTGTCGCTTCTCCGCGCATGATCGTGGCAATTGCCTGGTAGGCATCGTCGCGGGTGAGTCCGTCTCCATCGACCAATTTCTGTATGTAGGTTTTCATGTGCTGAGTCCGTGTTTGTGGCATTCTTCGAGGGCGAAGCGGTCGGTGCACCCGGCGACATAATCGCAGACGGCGCGCTGGAGACCATCAATGACAATGCGCTGGCGTGCTTTGCGTCCGAGGTCGGCTGGATGTTCAAGGTAATGGGTAAACAGACGCGTCATGAGGAGCACCGCCTGATCGTTTGCCTGTTTGACCGTGGGATGGAAATACATTTCCTCGAACAAAAAGCTGCGGTAGGGCTGGAGCAGGTCCCGGAACTCCGGACTGAAGGCCACAAGTCGCCCGGGCGCATTCATCACATCGTCGGGAGAGGAGGGCCGCCACGAGTCCAGATTTCGTCCAGCCACCGCGAGCACATCTTCCACCTGCAGGGTGAACAACATGCGAATGACTGCGGAAACCATGCGATCCTCCGGGCCTGCCGGATACAGCTCGCGCACCCGACTTTCGGCCAGGCGCCACAGATCCATGCGCCGAATCTGCTCGAGCGTGATCAGCCCGGCCTCCAGTCCATCCTGCGCATCGTGCGCCTGGTAGGCAATGTCGTCGGCCACATCGGCAATCTGCGCCTCGACCATTTGCCAGGGCCCGACGGGAAATCCATCAAGCGACGCCCCGGGGTCGCGGCTGACATGTTTGCGAAGGCCCGAGCGGACCTCCCAGGTCAAATTCAGACCATTAAACCCGGGATAATCTTCTTCGAGAACTTCCACCCAGCGGAGGCTTTGTAAATTGTGATCAAAGCCGCCGTGCCCGCGCATGAGTTCGTCCAGGGCCCGCTCTCCGCTGTGGCCGAAGGGGCTGTGGCCGATATCGTGGGCCAGCGAAATCGCGGCGGCGAGATCCTCGTTCGCGCGCAGCGCCCGCGCCAGCGTGCGGGCCACCTGCGTCATCTCCATCGTGTGCGTAAGACGCGTGCGGTAGTGGTCCTGCGTGCCAATGACAAACACCTGGGTCTTGTATTCGAGACGCCGGAAACACTTCGAATTGACCACACGGTCACAGTCGCGCTGAAATTCCACGCGCCGCGAGGCCCGCGCCTCCGGATAGAGACGTCCGCGCGTCGTTCCACTGCGGGCAGCCCAGGGAGCCAGGATTTCGTTTTCACACGTTTCGCGTTCAGCGCGGGTTTCAATCATTCCTAATCCCTAGCGCATTTGCCGGAACCTGTCCACTGGTTTGAAATAGACAAAACGCCCGGCATCCGCCATGGTGTCACCATGTTCAACACCCCACCCCTTCGCTGGGGCCTCATCGGCCCCGGACGCATCGCCCAACGGTTTTGCCAGGACCTCCGCTCCGTGCCCGGATGCCGCCTTCAAGCCGTGGCCTCGCGCGACCCGCAACGCGCAGCCTCCTTTGCTGCGGAATTTGCTGCCGACACCTGCCACAGCAACTACGCCGCCCTCGCCTCCGATCCCGCCGTGGACATCGTCTACATCGCGACCCCGCACATTTTTCACGCCGAACAAATCCGCCTCTGCCTCGAGGCCGGCAAACACGTTCTCTGCGAAAAACCCATTTGTATTTCCGCCTCCGAACTCGCGCCCCTGATCTCCCTGGCCTCGTCAAAAAGGCTTTTTCTCATGGAGGGCCTCTGGAGCCGTTTCCTTCCCGCCTGGAAGCAGATGCGCAGGTGGATTCGCGACGGGCGCATCGGCGAACCCCTTCAGGCCTGCGCCCACTTCGGCTTCCGCTGCAACGGAGATCCCGAGGGCCGCCTCCTCAATCCCGCACTCGCGGGCGGTGCGTTGTGGGACGTGGGCATCTACACTCTGGCCTTTGCCACCGAGGCGCTGGGCACCGACCTCCAGCACACACAGGGGGCTATCCATCGCGGCACAACCGGCGTCGACGAAGACACCACGATGCTCCTGCAGTTCCAACGCGGCCGCATGGCCACCCTCGGCTGCAGCCTCCGCAGCACCCTTCCGCAAAAGGCCTGGGTCGCCGGCACGGAGGGCCGCATCATTCTGGACGAAGCCTTCTGGAAGGCTCAGGCCGTCACCCTCTGCCGCGCAAACGAAGTCGATGAATCCCTGCCCCTGCCCTTCAGTGGAACGGGATTCCAGTTCGAAATCGAACACGTCCGGGACTGCATCCGCGACGGCCTTCCCGAAAGCCCAATCGTGCCCCTCCACGAAAGCCTGCTCTGGCAACGCAGCATGGACACTCTGCTCGCCTCCACCCCTTGACCCACACTCCACCCCATGCGCAGACGTACCTGGATTGATCTCTCGCTGCTGGTGCTCTTCTCCCTGCTGGGAGCCTGGCTCTTTTCCCTTCGCAAACAGCGCGCCGCCGAGGCTCCGCCCGCCTCCCCCACCGCCACGCCCCGCGCGCTGGACTTCATCAAAACCCTCGACCTCCCGCCTCCGCCCACCCAAGCTCCCCGCGCGCGCCCCACTCCCACGCCATTCCCCACCGAAGTCCCACGCCGCGCCATGCTGGTGCTTCAAATTGCCAGCCTTGAAGGCGACTACAGCCTGGTCAGCGAAACCCCTGCTTTCCGCAGCCCCGTCCGCAACGGGCGCAACGTGCTCCAACTCGCCGACACCCGTCCGCTTGTCCTCCACCTCGAAGACGCCTGGGGACGTTCCACCGAGTCCGTCGAAGTCCAACCCTCCATCGACAATGCCGTTACCCTCGATTTCTCACCCCCGATCTACCGCAACGCCTCCCCCGGCCTCCGGCTCCGTCCGGGCAACGCATACGCCGAGGTCGACGCCGTCGAATCCGGCAGCGCCGCCGCCGTGGCCGGCATACAGTCCGGAGACCGCGTCACCCACATCCAGGACCAGCCCTGCGCGGGCATGACGACAGAAGAACTGCGGGACCTCCTGCTGGGCGACAGCGGAAGCGCCGTCGAGCTGCGCATCCAGATCACAACCGAAAACGGCGAGAGCGAAGAGCACCGCACGACCCTCGAACGACGTTGACCGCAGTTTCGGTTTGCAAAGCGACATTTTTTGCGCTCTCTTGCGCGGTTTTATGCAGCACTTCAGCGACCTTGTCTCCGCCCTCAACGCCATTGTCTGGGGAACCCCGATGGTGGTTCTCCTCTTCGGCACCCACCTCTTCCTCACCGTGCGTCTGGGCTTTGTGCAACGGCACATCTTCCGAGGAATCCGCCTCTCCGTGGCCAAAGATGCGGAGGGCGGCGGCGACGTCAGTCCCTTCGGCGCCCTGGCCACGGCGCTGGCCGCCACCATCGGCACCGGCAACATCTTCGGCGTGGCCGGTGCCATCTATGTCGGCGGCCCCGGCGCGGTTCTGTGGATGTGGCTGACCGGCGTGTTCGGCATCGCCACCAAATACGCGGAGGCGCTGCTCTCCGTCAAATACCGCGTCACCACGCCAGAGGGACACACCGTCGGCGGTCCCATGTACGTGCTGGAACACCAGCTCGGCCTCAAAACCCTCGGACGCATCTTCGCCGGCCTCACCGTGCTCGCCTCTTTCGGCATCGGCAACATGGTCCAGTCGAACACCCTCAGCAACTTAATCAGCACGGTCACCCTCAAGGCCGGCGGATTCCCGCACATCACGCCGCTGATGTCGGGGCTGGTCATGACGCTCCTCACCGCCCTCGTGATTCTCGG
>CAZCFM010000022.1:7861-32509 GCA_964497855.1 uncultured Verrucomicrobiota bacterium
CGCCGCTGATGTCGGGGCTGGTCATGACGCTCCTCACCGCCCTCGTGATTCTCGGCGGCATCCGCTCCATCGCGCGGGTCTGCAGTTGGCTCGTCCCCTTCATGGCCGTGATTTATGTCGTCGGCTGTGTCGCGATTCTCATCCGCAACGCGGAGATGCTGCCCGATGCATTCCGCCTGATTTTCGAAGGCGCATGGAAAGGCCACGCCGCCGCCGGCGGTTTTGCCGGGGCCGTTTTGTCCCGCACTATCCAGCGGGGCATCGCGCGCGGGCTCTTCTCCAACGAGGCCGGCATGGGCAGCGCCCCCATCGTCGCCGCCGCCGCCCGCTGCACCCACCCCGTGCGCCAGGCCCTCGTCTCGGCCACGGGCACGTTTTGGGACACGGTCGTGATCTGCCTGCTCACCGGACTCGTCATTGTCAGCTCCGGCGCATGGACCCATGCCGAAAGCGGCAAAGATCTTTGCGAACAGGCCTTCGCGCAATTGCCCGTCTGGGGACCCTTTGTACTGACCTTCGGGCTCATGACCTTCGTCATGTCCACCATTCTCGGCTGGTCCTACTACGGCGAGCGCGCGGCGGAATACCTCTTCGGCAGCACAATCATCACTCCCTACCGCCTCCTCTGGGTCGGGGCCGTGCTGCTGGGAAGCCTGGCGGAACTGAACCTGGTCTGGAATCTGGCCGACACCCTCAACGCCCTCATGGCCGTCCCCAATCTGATCAGTCTGCTCCTGCTCAGTGGCCTGATCGCCCGCGAAACCAAAAGCTACTTCCTGGCCCACCCCCGCGAATAGCGAATTCACACCCGCCGGTCCGCTCCCGCCGCTTTCCCGAAATGACGCCGATAGGCTCGGTGGAAAGTTTGCGCGGACGCAAAGCCGCTCGCCGCCGCAACGTCCGCCAAATCCATGTGCGAGGTTCCCATCAGTAGACGCGCATGTTCCAGCCGGAGCCGCCGCAAAAACATCGCAGGACTCTCGCCGTAGCGCTGGCGGAATTCCCGCGTGAAATGCTCCCGGCTCACCCCGATTTCCCCGGCCCACTCCTTGAGGTTGCGCGGCGCCCGGAACTGCGACTCCAACAGATGTCGTCCGTGCGCAATCGGATCATCCCCGCTCCGCTCCGCCACCTGCTCGCGATACAACGCAATCAGAAAACGATACGCCGCCTCCGCCAAATACAGACGGTCCCGACGGATGCCCCGCGCAAAATCCTCCTGCAAATGCCGCAGCAACTGCCCGGCCTCCCCCTGCTCCGCCATGCGCAGCACCGGACCGAACTGATCACACATTTTGCCAAACAGCTCTTCGACGCCGCCCTCGCCTTCAATCAAAATCCAGCGGATTCCGTAGGGCCGCTCACAGCTGTCATCCAAGCCATAGCGACTGTCCTCCCCATGGCGGAACAACATCGCCCGCCCCGGACCCACCATCTGTCTTCCGACGGAATTCTCATAAAAAGCGGACCCGAAAAGAGTCTGTTGCACAATCCATCCCGGCGAACGTTTCCGCTGGGCATTGTCCCAGAAATACCGATCCACACGATGGACCTCATGCGCCAGATAGCGGATGTCCGGAAAACCACTCAAGGTGCTGGGAAAAGATTTCATTCTGCCCATATCACATTTTGCGCAGTCTTCATCAAGCAACGTTTCTTGGAATTTTGACGGTGATGCGGCAGAATACGCGCCGTTTTGCAACCCCCTTCCCCGGAAATGCCTTATGTCATCTGCCACCAAAAAGAACGAACCCGCCGGTCACGCCGCTCACACACAGGATTCGAACGAGCGCGGACTTCCCGGCGTCTTTCAACGCCCCATCAAAGTGGCCTTCATCGGCGCCGGCAGTTTTTTCACCCCGCGCGTGCTCTGGGACATCCTCAAGACCCCCGGCCAGAAGGGCGGCACCTTCGCCCTCGTCGACATCGATGAAAAACGCCTCGCCCTCAGCGCCCGTCTCGTCCGCAGGCAGGTCAAGTCTGTCGGCGGCGCCCCCTGGAAAGTGATCGCCTCCACCGACCGGACCGAGGTTCTCGCCGGCAGCGACTACATCATCAACTGCATCGAAGTCAGCGGTGCCGCCTGTGTGGAAATGGACAACGATATTCCGCTCAAATACGGAATTGACCAGTGCATTGGCGACACGATCGGACCCGGCGGTCTCTTCAAATCCCTGCGCACGATTCCGGCCTGGGCCGATATTCTCCGCGACGCCGAACGCCTCGCCCCCCGCGCCATCGTCCTCAACTACACCAACCCGATGGCGATGATGTGTACCGCCGCCGCCGCCGTCACTTCCCTTCAGGTCGTCGGGCTCTGCCACAGCGTGCAAGGCACAAGCCATCTGCTCGCCTCATACGCAGGTATTCCCTACGAGGAGCTGAGTTGGGAGTGTGCGGGCATCAACCACCTCGCCTGGTTCACCAAACTGGAACAAAAGGGAAAAGACCTCTATCCAAAACTGAAAAAGGATTTCAGCGCCCAGATCCAGAAGTCCCTGCGCGAAGTCGAACAGGGCAAGGTCCCCGCCGAATGGCTGCACACCTTCAGCGGCATGCCGCCCCACGACCGCCCGCAGCACCACCGCGACCTCGTGCGCAAGCACATGTGTACGCAGTTCGGGGCCTTCATCACGGAAAGCTCGGGCCACCTTTCCGAATACCTCCCCTACTACCGCAAAAACGACGAAGGCCGCAAACTGCTGCGCTCCGGATACGACGGCGGCTCCCGTTTTTACGCCACCAACTGGCCCAATTGGCGCAAGGGACAGGACCAGTCCCGCCGCGATATGCTCAGCGGGAAAAGCGATATGAACTGGGAACGCAGCTGGGAATACGCCTCCTGGATCATCGAGGCCCGCGAGAAAAACGTCCCCTACCGCATCCATGGCAACCTCATGAACCAGCCCCGCAACGGCAGCGGACTGCTCATCAGCAACCTCCCCGCCGACGCCTGCGTCGAAGTCGCCTGCCTCTGCGACGGCAATGGCGTGCAGCCGATCCGCTACGGTGCCCTCCCCCCGCACATGGCCGCCCTCTGCGCCAGCAATCTCGCCATGTTCCGCCTCGGCAGCCAGGCCGCGCTCGAGCGCAGCATCGAAAGCGCCGTACACGCGCTCATGCTCGACCCTCTGACCTCCGCCATCTGCTCCCCGCAGGAAATCCGCAGCATGGTTCTGGAAATGTTCCAGGCCGAAAAGGACTACCTCCCGGGCTACAAATGATCAAATAGCACACGAGTGCGGTGAGCGCGTCCACACAAACAGACACCCTTCGCGCAGGCGGACATGGACGGGTCCCAGCACTTGGTTGCTTTGTCCCAACTGCAGGTCGGCGGCGAGCGTGGCCTCTTCGAGATTCCAGCGGAGGCCCCGCGTGCTTACGCCCCGCGCCGACGGAAAAGGCAGAAGGGACAGGGTTGCAGCGGGAGGGAGTTCTTGCTCGAACGCGTGGGCGCAACTCACACGGACAAGCGACTGTCCCTCCCCCTCCAACCGCACCCGCATCCGCGGCGGGAGGGCGGAAACAATCAGCAGGTTGGTAAGGAGATGATCCAGACGATCGCCAAAAGCCGCGAGAATCAGCAGGTCGTCGATCTCCGGCGGCAGCGAAAACAACAGTTTTTCGAAGTCGGTGCTGTCCTGATCCGGAATCCGCCGACAGGTCCATTCTTCGGGAAGTTCCCGAGGCGAGACCGAGTCAAAATCCCCGACGACCCACTGGGGCTTGACGGAGGCGGCGGCGCAGATTTTTCCACCGCCATCGGCCGCATACACGGGATACTGCGCGGCCAATTCCCGCAAGCGCGTGGTGCTTGGGGGCGTGCCGTTGAGCACGAGGACAGCGGTCATGTGTCCAAACGGCAGGCACCGCCGGTGGCTTCGGTGACGTAGACGGCGGGTTTTAATCGGGTAGCCGCCTCGTAGGCCTTCGCGACGTTGATTTCGAAGGCTGCGGCGTCCGAATCTTTCACCAGGGCCACGGCACAGCCCCCAAAACCGGCGCCGGTCATGCGGGCGCCAAAACATCCGGGCTGTTCGCGCGCAATCTCCACCATGGTGTTGAGGGCTTCGTTGGACACTTCGAAATCATCGCGCAGACTGATGTGGCTTTCGACCATGAGCCGTCCCAGGGTTTTCGAATCGCCGGCGCGCATCGCTGCCGCCGCGGCAAGGGTGCGCTGGTCTTCGGTGATGACGTGGCGGGCGCGTTTGCGGGTGAGTTCGGGCAATTCCTGTTCGCGGGCGAAAAAGGTTTCGGGGCTCACGTCGCGGAGCAACGGCACACCGAAAAATGCGGAGGCTTCTTCACACTGGGTGCGGCGCTCGTTGTAGGCGGAATCCACGAGACCGCGGCGGGTGGCGGTGTCGAGAATGACGACCTTGACGCCCGCGGGCAGGGGCACATGTTCGCCGACGAGGGATCGGCAGTCGAGCAAGTAGGCGTGGCCGGCGCGTCCGCACGCGGAAATCATTTGATCCATGATGCCACAGTTGACCCCGACCCATTTGTTTTCGGCTTCCTGACCGGCGACAGCCATGTCGACAGGATCCCAGGGGAAATTGGAGACTTCGGAAAAGGCCTTGGCGGCGGCGAGTTCGAGAGCGGCGGAGCTGGAGAGGCCGGAACCGCGGGGGACGTTGCCGAGCATAACGCCGTCGAAACCCTTTAGCTGGAGCCCGCGGCGCTGGAGGGCGGAGGCGACGCCTTTGATGTATTCACACCAGTGGGGATTGCGGTATTGGTAGTCGTTCAGGTTGAAACGGGCGGTGTGAAGAAAATCGCCGGAGAGCAGGTGAACCTCCCCATCGTCACGGTAACGAATCGCCATGAACATGGCCCGGTTGATGGCCATGGGCATGACAAAGCCCCCATTGTAATCAGTGTGCTCGCCGATGAGGTTCACGCGCCCGGGGGCACGAACCACGATGTCAGGCGGAACGCCGTAATGTTCTTGAAACAGGCGGATGACGTCTTCGTGTAAGTCCATGCGCGCTCTATTGCCGCGAAAGGAGAGACTTGGCAAATCAAAAGCATCACAGGACTTTCAACGCGAAGAGCGTCATGTCGTCGTATTGGGGCTGATCGCCGGTGAAACGAAGAACACGCTCCTGAATGTTCTCGCAGATTTGGTGGGGCGTCAGGGTGCGGCTGGAAAGGAGGACGCGGGTGAGTGCGGGCACACCCCATTCATCGCCGGAGGCATTTTGGGCCTCGGTGATGCCGTCGGTGTAGGCAAGAACGAGTGAACCGGGAAGAAGCGTGATGCGGGTGGTCTCGATCACCTGGTCAAACGTTTCCGGATCGATCAGTCCCACGGCCATGCCACCGCTGGATTCGCGGAGCACGCTGCTGCCGTCGGGCAGGAGAATGAGGGGCGGATCGTGGCCGGCTCGGGCGAGAGCCAACTCACGGGTGTGTTTGTCGTAGACCATGTAGATCATGGTCACAAACATGTCTTCGTAAATGTCGGACACCATGGTGCGGTTGACTTCCCGCAGGACGGCGGAGGGGTCCGGGTTGCGGACGGCATGGGCACGGAGCACGCTGCGGCAGATGGACATCATCAGTGCGCCGCCGATACCCTTGCCTGAGACGTCGGCAATGGCGATGCCGATGCGGTCTTCATCCACCGGAATGACGTCGTAGTAATCGCCGCCCACCTCCTGGGCTGCCAGGTTGAAGGCGTGCATGTCAATCCCCGACACATGGGGGAGTTCACGCGGAAGGAGGCCCTTCTGGATGCGTTTGGCCAGGTTGAGGTCCTGGTCGAGACGGCGTTTTTCGTCGAGCGCGGAGCGGAACTGGGCGTAGTACACGGAAACCGAAGCCTGGTCGGCCAAGGCCTGCAACAAACTCTGGTCGCGTTCGCTGAGGGGAATTCCATCCACACGATTGACCACGCAGACGACGCCCATGACTTCGTGGCGGAAGCGCATCGGCACCAGCAAAATGCTGCGGACGTTGAGCAGGCTGTTGTCGAAGTGCGGCACGCGGGGATCGAGTTCGGCGCGTTCGATGAGAAGGGGCGTGCCGAAATCGGCGGTTTGACCGATCAGGCCCTCGCCGAGGGCAATCGGTACGGATCGGGTGAGTTCTTCAAGCTGTTCGGTTTTGAGCAGGGCGGGATCAATGCCGCTGGCCCAGTCCCGTCCGGCGGTCATGGGCGGAAACACACCGGAGACGGCATGGGATCGAAGGAGTTTGTCTTCGCCCAGCAAGAAAATCGCGCCGCCGGCAGTGTGGGTGGTGCGCAGGGAGTAGTACAGAACGCGTTGCAGAAGCTTGTCCAAATCGGGTGTTTCCGACTCTGTGAAGGCATCTCCAATGCTCTGGACATAGTTAAAGATGATTTCCTTTTCCTTGAGCAGGTTGTCGCGGGCCATGCGCGTTCTGCGGAGCACGCGAATGGAAAAGTACGCTCCGAAGAAAGAGATCACCAACACGACGGCCAGCAGTCCCAGCAGGAACGCCTCCATCATGGCCACGGTCTGCAAAGCGGGTGCGGCGGGCCACATACAATCAGCGGCCCCGCTGCCGTTGAATATCCTCGCGCAGGTAATCGAGAACGTCCTGGAAGCGAAGGCGGTTGTCGTCTTTGATCTCCACCAGTTTTTCGTGGGCTTCCAGCATGGTCTGGGCCGATTCCAGCGCGCTTTGCGGCGTGTGGGCGAGGTCACGGAGCCCCGCAGACGGCATGGGTGCGGCTTCGGTCACGATTTCCACCATCCGGATGAGCCCGAGGGTGGACATCAGCCCATGAATTTTGGGCGACACGTGGGTCATGGCGATGCTGCCGTTGTGATCTTTGCGGAAACGCTGGCTGAGACCGGCCAGCATGCCCATGAAGGTGCTGTCCATGCCGATGCATTCGCGAAGGTCAATGATGAGACGGTTGTGGCCGTCGAGCAGAAGCGTTGCCCCGAATTCTTTCAGGGATGCGCTGATTTTGAAGGAACCGCGGCCCAGGACGCGGGCGTAACCCACACCGTCCTGTACGGCGACTTGAATTTTTTCGTTGGGGAGGTCTGTTTCAGAGTTCATGAGGTTTTGTATTAGGGAAGGATAAGTGTCCAGCCTAGCACCGACAGCCGCTCAAGTCAACCGCCCCCCGGAAGGGAATCAGGGTCGTCGGGCTGCTGCGCGAAATCGTCTCCCAGCTCGGGACGGCACAATTCCCAGAAACTGCAGCGTCGGCATAGGGAGGGCAAATAACAGAGGTCCCAATCTTCTTTGGGCTGCGGACGGTTCGCGCGGATGTCGGCTTCTTCGAGATACTGCGCCATGTCCTGAACGGATTCGCGGATGCGTTCGGCGCTCTGATCGAGATCGTCGTCGGTTACCGGAACCTCCACGCACTCGCCAAGTCCGAGGTATTCGAGGCGGAGGCGCATCCGGGCCGCGGACGCCCCGTGCTGGGTTCGGGCCCAGAGGGCGTAGAGGCGAATCTGATCGAGATGTTCCGCGTGCGGTCCCCCGCTTTTCCAGTCGACGATGTGCCACATACCCTCCCGGACATAGACATAATCGGGAATCGCATAGACGCGAACCCCTTCAAACATCATTTGTTCCGGCAACCCTCGTCCACCCGACCGCACCGGAATTTCCATCGCCGGGGTGACGCCCTCCAGGCGCGGGATGGCGTGACGGCGGAAGTTTTCCAGGCAGAGTTTCACGTCTTCGGCGACCTCGACCATCATCTCGCGTTCGTTGAGTCCGCAGAAATCGGGGTAATAATGTTCGTGAAGACAGTTCTTTTTGGGATCGGCCAGCCACTGTTTGCCCGTGGACTCGTCCCAAGCCGAGCGCAGCATGGGTTTGGCCACAGTGTCCCAGGCCCAGGTTTCGTCAGCCGGACGTCCGGCCTGCACTTCGCGCCAGAGGGCCATCGCCGACTCCTCCACCACCACCCCGCGCAAGGCGGAACGGTTGGTCATTTTGTTCAGACGATACGCGCTGCGGCATTCGGCGGAAGCGTCCCGCTCCCATCCGCCCCATCCCGCGTATTTGGACCAATACCGCTTGCGGCGGCAGGCGTCAAATTCGCCGGCGGCGCTATGCGACCACGAAAATTCGTTGATCAGTTTTGCCATATCAACGCGTCTCCAGCTCCGCGACGCGCACGACGCTGTTGCTGCCGTAACGATAGCCCGTACACGCGAGGTCCCAACAACCTTCGCATGCGCCCGAGCGCAGCTCCAGGGCCTCGCCATTGTCCAGCCAGCGCGCGGCGACGGGCGTTGCGGCCAGTCCACGCATCGGACGGAATCCTTCGCTTGCGCCCATTTCGCGGGTCTTGTGGTCGTTGTCGTGGATGGGCAGGTTGTGCGCGAAATAATAGAGCCTTCCAGTGGTTTTGTGGCGGAGCACAAAATCCGCGCCCTCGCACTGGATGCCGCAGGGACGTGTGTCCCGCAGCGCGCTCTCGTACAGCGCCACCCAGTCGCCCACGCGCTCCAGACAGGCTTTTTCGTAGGCGGGAACCGCCCCACCGGCCGTGGGTCCGATGTTGAGCAAATAGTTCGCGCCGACGCGGCGGCAGGCGGCGAGATCCTGAATCACGTCCGCCGGGGATTTGTAGAGGAAATCCTGGGCTCCGATGCCCCAATGCAGGTTCATCGTCTGGCACATCTCGGCGGCCAGGTACTTGGGGGCGCCGCGGCGGTCCATCGGCTCCGGACGTCCCTGCTCATAGGTCACCGCGTCGAGCTGGGGATGGCCCTTCACGCCAAGGGCGTTGATGCTGGAATTGTTGATGATCAGGGCCTCGGGCTGCAGGCGGCGGATCATCCCGTAGAGGCGGTCCTCCTGCCAGTCGGCCTTGGGACGCGACCAGTTGCCGTCGAACCAGAACCCGCCGACGGGGCCGTAGTGCGTGCAGAGGATTTCGACCGAGGCGTTGAGGTAGTCGAGGTAGGCCGCGAAATCGGCATCGTTGCAGGTGTGGGTTTCGTGCGACCAGTCGAGCGTGGTGTGGTAGAAAAAGGGCACGATGCCCTCGGCGCGGCAGGCGGCCACGTATTCCGCGATCAGGTCGCGGCCGGCGGCGCTGTGTGGCGCGTCGTAGGTGTTCAGCCCGCAGGTGTCATAGAGCGAAAATCCGTCGTGATGGCGGGTGGTGAGGACGATGTATTTCATGCCGCAGCGTTTGGCGAAGCGGGCCAGCGCGGGGGCGTCGAACTCGGCCGCGTCGAAAGTTTTCGTGAGAAGGCGGTATTCCTCCATCGGCAGTTTGTGCCAGTGTTTCACCCATTCGCCCTTCCCAAGCTGGCTGTAAAGCCCCCAGTGCACAAAAAGACCATAGGCATACGACTCAAAGCGGGCGACAAAAGGGGATGGCGTGGGTGTCATTCTGCTTCCCTATCCCAAAAGCCCCGTCCCCGCAAGCGCATCCACACAGGACTTCGCCCCTGAAAAGACGGCATCCGGCGTTGCTTTCCGCCGCCATCCCGTTATGAAAGACAACCCCATTTTTGACCAACCTCCTCTTTTTCCCGGAGAACCGCATGATTTCATCGTATCTGTCCGCGTTTGACCACGCCATTGCCACCGAGCACCAGCAATGGATTTCTCCCTACACCCCGCCTACCACGCCGGGGCTGCATCAGTTTGTGCTTTTTCTCAAGCCAGAGGTCACCGCCCTCCGCGACGGCGTCAACGTGCAGGCTGTGCTGGAGCTTCTCCAGGAACGCCTCGAATTTTTTGGCGTCACTCTGCACGCCGCCCGCGCGCTGCCCGCCGCCTATCTCGAAACGCATTCGATTCTCGATCAGCACTACGGCGTCATCAACCGCATCAGCAAGCTGGGCCTCAGCGCCCTCAGCGAAAGCGCCCTGCACAAACTTCATGAGGTGTTCGCCGCCGATCTCGCCAACGGAGCCCGCGTGCTCGGGGGACACCAGTTTCTCGCCGAACAAAAAGCCTTCAGCGCCCTGTCCCTCTGCACCCTCAGCGACAACGTGGGCACCACCAAACTCGGCGGCGGCAGTTACGCCCTGCGCGTGAACATCCAGGGCCACCTGAACATCATCCTCAACCCCTTTCACGCCTGGCAACTGGTCCCCTACACCACGCCCGGCAACGCCATCCTCGTGCTCGAAGGCCGCTCCACCCGGGAATGGAAATCCTTGCGCAGCGACCTCACCGGCGCCACCAACCCGGCCAAGGCCTCTCCCGGCAGCCTTCGCGCCGAACTCCTCGCCCGCAAAGACGCCCTCGGCCTCCGCGACGTCAACCAGGGCAGCAACGGCATCCACCTCTCCGCCGGCCCCCTCGAAGGCATGGTCGAACTGCAACGCTTCTTCAGCGACCACGACACCCACCACACGATTCCATGGTCCAACACTGCGTTCGGTGCCCAGTTGGTCGCCTCCGGCAAAAGCGAAAGCGATGTGGCCGACCTCGCCGCCAATCCCAGCCTCGAACGCGACGGGAAAAGCATCAGCGCTTTCGATCTGACCGAAGAACGCAACGCCGTCGACGCGATCGGTCTCCTCGCATGAACGATCCCAGCGCCCCCCTGCCCTCCTGGGCCCCTCGCCAAGCCCATCTGCTGCTCGACCTCATCGCCGGCATCCTCCCCGAAGTCATGGAAGGCACCCCCGCCGACCGCGCCCTGCAAAACCGCCTCTCCGGACAAAAACAATTCGGATCCCGCGACCGCCGCCTCATGGGCGACGCCCTCTTCGCCCGCATGCGCTGGCACGGCGCCGTCGACGACCTCACGCCCCACACCGCCCTCTGCGCCGCGTGGATGCTCGACGCCGCGCCCTGGCCCACACCCCTGCTCGCCCTCCTCCGCGACCTCGGCGTCGACGCCCCGCCCCCCCTCGCCTCCAACAGCAGCCTGGACGAACGATACCGCGCCGTCGAAAAAACCCTCGGCGTCGCCCTCCCCCCGCCAGACGCTCTCCTTCCCGCCTGGTGGAAAGAAGAATCCGCCCTCTGGGGCCCCTGGTCGGACCGCCTGCACGAAGCCATTCACCGCCCGCCCACCTGGCTGCGCGTCGACCGCGACCGGCAGCCCGAACTCCATGCCGCCCTCCTCGAGGACGGCGCCCTCTGGTCCGAATCCTCCCCCTGCAGCTACGGATTCACCGACTCCGGAAAAGTCCACACGTGGATGCGGCAACACGCCGACTGCCTCGAAATCCAGGACATCTCCAGTCAGCAGGTCGTCCGCATCGCCAACCCCCAGAGCGGCGAAATCTGGTGGGATGCCTGCTGCGGCGCGGGCGGAAAATCCCTGCAACTCCTCGATCACGCCGGACGCCGGCTCGACCTGACCTGCACCGACCGTCGCGAAATCGTTCTGCGCGAACTCATCGAACGCGGACGCCGTCACGGCCTCGGCAAAGTCCGCCGCTACGTCCTCGATCTGCTGCACGAACCCGACCTGCCCAATCTGCCCTTCGACGGCATCCTGCTCGACGCCCCCTGCTCCGGCACCGGCACCTGGGCCCGCAATCCCGATGCCCCCCTGCGCACCTCGCTCTCCGACATCCGCCAGTCCGCCCGCCGCCAACTCCAAATGCTGCGCGCCGTCCTGCCCGTCCTCCGTCCCGGCGGTCAGCTCGTCTATGCTGTTTGCAGCCTCGCCCAAAGCGAAACCCGCGACGTGGTCAGCGCCCTGCTGGACGCCGAACCCACCTTGCAGCTCCAGCCCTTCGCCTCGCCGCTGGGAGGGCAAACCACCAACGGAACCCTCGCCCTGCTGCCCAAAGACACCCGGGGCGACGGCATGTTTGTCGCCACATTCGTCAAAGCACCCCGCTAAGAGCAGCCGAGCGCACCCGGCCCACATCTTCCGAACGTCGGAACCCAGCCCAACGCCTCTTTCCGAGGGTCGGAAATACACTTGAGATTCCCCTCCACTCTGGATAGGGAGTGAAAATCACCTCCGAACGATTCATCCCGATTCACCACTCCATGCGATTTCCCGCTTCCATACTGGCTCTTCTCCTCGGCATCGTCTCTCTCCGAGCCGACGATGTTCCCGTTGCGCCGATTGCCCCGGAGTTGAGCCCCGGCGGGGAACCCCGTTTCCATCTCCGCAGTGAAAAGCTGCAGCTGTGCATTGACCCCATCGCCGGCAATCTGCTCTCCCTCTCCGAAAGCCTGTCCGGCGAAATGCTGCCGCGTACCGTGTCGCTGCTTCCTCCCGGACTGACGCTGCCCCCAAACTCGACGCCCTGGGAAAGCCGCGGATGGAAAACGAGTGACGGGGCCCAGGTGATCATGCTCCACCGCCGCCTCGCCGCGCCCTTGAGTTACGCGCTGAGCATGCTGGTAAACCTATCTCCTGAAGGCAATCGACTCAGCATCACCACCCGCGTCACGGCACTGGCCGCCTCTCCCGAACGCCCCCTTCCTCTCGGCTTTGCCTGGCCCCTCACCGATAACGAAGCCCTCTGGACACATTCTCTGGAACGCGACGGCTGTGCGGGCTGGGCCCAGCACGCGGAACCCACCACCTCCCGCATCGCCGCGTTTGCCCGCCAATACGAAGGCCATCTGCTGCTCCTGCACTGGCGTCAGGAGCTGGAAGATGGACCTGTCCTCGACTCCGGGTTTCTTCGGATCGCCCCGGCGGACGGAGAATCCAGCGCCCTGCTCCTCTCCAGCGCTCCCTCACTCCCCCCGCAAGGCTGGACCCTCGTGTCCGAACTCCGCATCGACCTTCTCCCCCTGAATGAAACCGATACCCCCTGCAAGCGGCTGGAATCTCTTCAGCCCGCAGACGGGGGATAACCCCGGCCCCTCCATGCCCAGACTCCTCCTGTGCCTCGCGATCCTCCTCCCCCTCGTTGGCTGCACCACGCCCAAGCCCAGCGGAAACACGCTCGTTTCCATCTCCTGGCAAAATCCCAGCCCCGCGACCTTCCGCTTTGCCGAAGCCTCCCTGGGCGATGGAACCCGTCCTGTGGTCGTGGAAGAAGTTCCACCCTACGCCGAACCCGTCGCCCCCACCGCCATCGCCCTCAGCACCCACCCGCGCGTCGATCTCGTTTTCCAATTCAATGGACAAACCCAGCCGCGGCGCACAATGCTGATTCCGCCCCCCACGCGCCGCGACCCGCAAAACGAATATCACCTGCGCCTCCGTTTTGTGCAGACGGAGGAGTCGTGGCAACTCGTCTCCGAACTTGAACCCGCCGGCATCGCCCGCGAACGCCTCAAACGCCTCTCGCCCCCACCGAACTGACGTCCCGTCAACCGCGTTGAATCATGGCCACGCATACCGTCGAAAACTACGTCAAAAAACTCTACGCCGAGGAGCGCGGAGCCGGGGGACATCCAACTCCCACAGGACGCCTCGCCGCCGCCATGGGTGTCACGCCGGGGACCGCCACCGCCATGGCCAAATCCCTCGCCCTCTCCGGCCTGGTGGAATACGAACCCCGCGTCGGCGTGCGCCTGAGCGACAGCGGACGCACGCTCGCCCTGCGCGTCCTCCGGCGTCATCGCCTTGTCGAACTTTTCCTGGTCCAATGCCTCCATCTCGACTGGTCGGAAGTCCACGAAGAAGCCGAAGCCTGGGAACACGTCATCTCCGAGCGCGTGATCGACCGCATTGACGAACTGCTGGGGTTTCCCAGCACCGACCCGCACGGGGCGCCCATTCCCTCCGCCTCGGGCGACGTGAGCAGCCCCGAACTCGTCGCCCTCTCGCACTGCGTTCCCGGCGAAGATCTCCTCCTCCGCCGCGTCGCCGGCCAGGACAGCGCCTTCCTCGTGTATCTGGACCAGAACGGCCTCCGCCCCGGCGAATCCCTGCGCATCCTGCACATCGAACATGCCGCCGATGCCATGACCCTGCTTGTTTCCGAGCGTCCAGCCCCCCTGACCCTCGGCCTCGGCGCCGCCGAACGCATTCTGGTGGAACGAATTTCCTCGTAAGGCCTGCGCCTCACCCGCGAATCAGGAAAATGCACGCTCATTGTATTGTTGTAGGCGCGGGCTTGTCCGGCCTTGCCGCGGCACGCAGTCTCAAAGACCAAAGCTTCTCCGTCATGATGCTCGATAAAGGCCGTGGCGTGGGCGGACGCGTCGCCACCCGTCGCCACGACCAAGCGGGCTCCTGCTGGGACCACGGCGCTCAATTTGTGACCTTCCGGCATCCGGAAATGGTCGAGCATCTCCAGCACTGGAACGCCTGGGATCTTCTCCAGCCCTGGCACGCCAGTCCCGCCGACTCCGCCCGAATGCGCCTGCGCCCCGCCACCGGCATGAACGCCTTCGCCAAACGCCTTGCCGAGGGCTTGGACCTGCGCTCTGGCACCGCACTGCAGCGTCTGGTTTTTAAGGACGGCATGTGGACCCTGCACTGCAACACAGGACTGACCCTGCACAGCCCGCAGATCCTGCTCACCGCCCCTCCACCGCAGATTTTGGACCTGCTTTCCGCCTCCGATCTTCGTCCCAGCGCCCCTGTCCTGCAGGCCCTTCACTCTGTGCGCTACAACCGCTGCCTCAGCCTTCTGGCCGAATGCGCCGGACCCAGCGGATTGCCCGAACCCGGGATCGTTCAGCCCCGCTCCGGACACTTCAGCACCTTGATCGACCATCAGCGGAAAGGAATTTCGCAGCTTCCCCTCGTTACCGCCCACGCCCGCCCCGATTTCAGCCTCGAATGGTATGACCGGGACCGCACTCTCGCCACCGCCGTCCTCCGCGCCGCCCTCGCCGAACACCTCGCCTCTCCCATCGTCCAGGCCACGGTCCACGGCTGGAAATTCGCCGAGGCCGCCCAGCGGATTCCCCTCCCCTTTCTCGAAATCCTGCCCGGTCTCCACGCGGCCGGCGACGCCTTCGAAAGCGATCCCCATCCCCCGCGCATTGAGTCAGCCCTCCTCTCCGGCCTCGCCTACGCCAACGCATTCCAGAACGTCATAACGCACCGTCCGCTTGATCCTCTGTGAAAGCGCCTCTCTTTGGTCGTATCGGCGCAAAGCATGAATGCATCCATATCCGATAGATATTAAGTCATGAAATACGGGAAAATGTATTCGTCAAAGCGCCATTGACACGACTAAAAGGCGCGCGCATGTCGGAGAGATGCCGGAAAAGCCGCATTTCAGATCCGACAGCCAACCCCCTTCGTCTCTTTCGCGCATATGAAAAATGGAAATCCCGCTGTTGTCGGCCTGGCTGGCTTTGGCCTCACGACCCTTCTCCTGCAAATCCACAATCTCGGTTTCCTCGGTTGGGGCCCCGTTCTGGCCATGGGGCTGATTTTCGGAGGCCTGGCCCAAATGATCGCCGGTTTTCAGGAGCAGAAATTGGGTAACAACTTCGGCTACAGCGCCTTTGTCTCCTACGGGGCCTTCTGGATCGGCCTGTGCCTCATCAAAATCTTCAATCATCTCGGTTTCCACACGACCAGCACCAGCGATCTCGGTGTCTACCTCATCGTCTGGACCCTCTACACGATCATTTTGTTTATCGCCTCCTTCCGGATTCACACCGCCATGACCTTCACCTTCGGCACCCTCGTCATCGGGTTCATCCTCCTCGATTTGGTCCACTTCGGTTTCCCCGGACTCAAAACCCTCGCCGCGATCGACCTCATCATCTGCGCCCTCGGCGCCTGGTACATGATGGCCGGAATCATCATCAACGACCTCGCCGGCAAAACCGTGATCCCCATGGGTCGCAAACTGATCAACTGATCCAAACGCCTCCGCCGCCGAATCAAGGGGCATCCCGGGCTTGCACTTCTGGTTTTGCGGCGTAAAAGCGCGGCCATGTCTTCCGAATCCCCCTCCCGTTTTCCCGGTCTTGCCGGCGTTCAGCGCATTCTCGCCGTGTCGAGTTGCAAAGGCGGCGTGGGCAAATCCACCACCGCCGTCAACATGGCCCTCGCCCTCGCCCGATACGGCCTGCGCGTGGGACTGCTCGACGCCGACGTCTACGGCCCCAGCCTGCCCACGCTCCTGCGCCCGGAAGACTGCACCCTCTACCAACGCGGCGACCTCATCGTCCCCATCGACGTCCTCGGTCTCAAAGCCATGTCCTTCGGATGGGCCGACCCCACCCAGCAGCGGGGTGCCGCCATCCTGCGCGGCCCCATGGTCTCCCAGGTCGTCGCCCAGCTCGCCACCCGCGTCGACTGGGGCGACCTGGACTATCTCGTCATCGATTTTCCCCCCGGCACCGGCGATATTCAGCTCACGCTCACACAGCAACTGCCCATCGACGCCGCGCTGATCGTCACCACGCCGCAACAGCTCAGCTTTGTCGACGTGGTGAAGGGCATTCAGATGTTCGACACGGTCAAGGTTCCCACCGTTGCCGTCGTTGAAAACATGAGTTATTTCATCTGCCCCTCCTGCAGCGAAAAACACCGGCTCTTCGGCGAAGGGGCCCGCCGCAAGCTGATCGAACAGTTCGGTTTCCGCCACACCTTCGAAGTGCCCGTCGATCCCCGTCTTTCCGCCATGAGCGATGCGGGCGAACCGATGGTGGCCTATCTGCCCGAAGACTCCCTCAGCCAACTCTATTACCAGATCGCCGAGGCGGTGCATGGCGAAATCAACCGCCTGCAGGCGGAGGACCAGGGCTCTCCCGTGCTGGCCTACAACGTCGGCCAGAACTGCGAATTGTCGTTCCCGGACGGTCGCATCGTGGAAATCCCTCCCGCCGACCTCCGCTTTGCCTGCCGCTGCGCCGCCTGTGTCAGCGAATCCACCGGCGAACGCCTCATCCGCCGCGAGGACATCGACCCCGATATTTACCCCACCGAAATCAAAGAGGTCGGACGCTACGCCGCCGCCGTAAGCTGGAGCGACGGTCATCGTTCCTCCATCTATCCCTACGACTATCTGCAGGACCATTTCGACCCGGAGTCGCGCAACCATGCCCACGCGTGACAACCTGAGCCCTGCACAAATCCAGCGAGGCCTCCGCTGGAACATCCTCGCCGGTCTGCTGGGCACCTTCTGGATTGCCATGGCCCTGACCATGCCTCTGACCCTGTTTCTGGAGGCCCTCGGGGCCAGCGGAAAACAACTCGGCCTCTCCGCCACCCTCCAGCAGGTCGCCATGGCCGTGCAGATTCCCGCCGCGCTGTGGGTGGACCGTCTCTCGCGACGCAAACCCTTCTGGGCCGGTCTCGCCATCGCGCACCGGGCCGTTTGGTTTCTGCCTCCGCTGCTCCTCCTGCTGCCCCACATCTCCAGCGCCACACTCATTGCCTCCACCCTGGCCATGGTGGCCGTCAGCTCGGCCCTCGGACACATGACCGTTCCCGCCTGGTTTGCCTGGATGGCCGATCTGGTGCCGCCCAAACTCAGCGGACGTTTCTGGGGCCTGCGCCAATCCATCACCACCGCCGCTTTCATCGTCGCCATGCCCCTCACCGGATGGATGCTCGACGCCCACAGCGGTCTGACCGGATTTGCCTGGTGTTTCGGCATCGGCGCTCTGCTCGGGGTAGTCGACATCTTCGTACACCTCGCCGTGCCCGAACCCCGTCCGCTGCTCCCCGCCCAAACGACGCCCCTCGCCGCCCGCCTCCGCGAACCCTTTCGCAACCGCGACTTCCTCTTCTGCACCCTCGCCTTTGGCGTCTGGGCCTTCGGCATCGGACTGCACGCCTCCTTCGCGCCGGTGTATCTCCGCCGCAGTTTCGACGTCGATTATCGCTTTCTGGTCCTGCTCCCCGTGGCCGGTGCCCTGAGCACCGTTCTCTGCGGCATTCCCATCGGCAAGGCCATCGACCGTTTTGGCGCGCGCGGACTGGCGATGCTGTTTTTTGTTCTCGGTCCCCTGCTCGCCAGCGCCTGGTTTTTTGTCCGCCCCGGAAGCGTGCAGATCGCCGGGTTCACGCTTCCCCTGCCCCTGGTCATCATTTTCTGCGGCAACTTCATCGCCGGCGGCGTCTACGCCGGACTCGGCCTCTGTCAGATTCATCTGGTGAACACCCTCACCGAAAAATCCGGACGCGCCATGTCCATGGCCCTCCACTGGTCCACGGTTGGGGCCATGGCCGCTTTCGGACCCCTTTGCGGCGGAGGCCTGCTCGACCTCTGGACTTCCCGCGGCTGGAATTTCACACTGCCCTGGGGCGGGGACTTTTCCTATTTTCAGGCCCTGCTCCTCCTGAACCTCCTTCTGGCCGTCGGCGTGGTCATACCTCTTTTGTCCCAGGTACACATCCGCGCCGGAGGATTCCCCGCAATCAAATTCTGGCTGCTGCTGCGCCCCGGCAACATCTTCCGTCCCATTTTCGCCTTCGGACACGGATGGATCAACACCCGCAAAGAAGACGATACGCCCTGAAAAATGCCCTCGCCTTTTCCTCCCATTGGTTTTAAAGGACCCCTCACTATGCGCCTCCACAAAATCAACCTGCCCGAATCCGAGATCCCCACCCACTGGATCAACATCCTCGCCGACATGCCCAACAAGCCGCTGCCCCCGCTGCATCCCGGCACCCGCGAGCCCATTGGTCCCGACGCCCTGGCCCCTCTGTTCCCGCGCGCCCTCATCGAGCAGGAAGTCAGCAGCGAACCCCTCATCGAAATTCCCGACGAGGTCCGCGACCTCTACGCCCAGTGGCGCCCGACCCCGATGTTCCGCGCCATCGGTCTCGAAAAAGCCCTCGATACCCCCGCCCACATTTATTACAAATACGAGGGCGTCAGCGCCGCCGGTTCGCACAAGCCCAACACCGCCATTCCGCAGGCCTGGTACAACAAACAGGAAGGCATCAAACGCATCACCACCGAAACGGGTGCCGGGCAGTGGGGCTCTGCGCTCAGCTACGCCTGCAATCTCTTCGGCCTCAAATGCGAAGTCTACATGGTCCGCGCCAGTTACGACAGCAAGCCCTACCGCAAACTGCTGATGAACACCTGGGGCGGCGAAGTCCACGCGTCGCCCTCGCCCCGCACCGCCGCCGGACGCGCCATTCTCGCCAAGGATCCCGCCTGCCCCGGCTCGCTCGGCATCGCCATCTCCGAAGCCATCGAAGTGGCCGTGCAATCCGACGACACCCACTACGCCCTGGGCTCCGTGCTCAACCACGTCCTGCTTCATCAGACCATCGTCGGCCAGGAAGCCCGCCGCCAGCTCGAAATCGCGGGCGAATATCCCGACGTCATCATCGCGCCCTTCGGCGGCGGCTCGAATTTTGCCGGCCTCACCTTTCCGTTCCTGCGGGACTCTTTCAAGGGCGGTCGCTCCCCGCGCTGCCTCGCCGTCGAACCCGCCAGTTGCCCCAAACTCACGCGCGGCGTCTTCCGCTACGACTTCGGCGACACCGCCGGCATGACCCCTCTGCTGCCGATGTACACCCTCGGCCACAACTTCGTGCCCGAACCCATCCACTCCGGCGGCCTGCGTTACCACGGCGCCGGCGTCATCGTCAGCCAGCTTCTCAAAGACAAACTCATCGAAGCCGTGGCCATCCAGCAGAACGAATGTTTCGAAGCGGGCATCCTCTTTGCCAAAACCGAAGGCATTCTCCCCGCGCCCGAAGCCACCCACGGCATTGCCGCCGCCCTGCGCGAGGCCAAAGCCGCAAAAGTCAGCGGCGAGAAAAAAGTCATTCTCTTCAACCTCTGCGGACACGGCCATTTCGACCTCGCCAGCTACGAATCCTTCCTCTCCGGCAAACTCGTGGACCACGAACTCACCCAACGCGAAATCGACGCCTCCCTCGCCGAACTCAGCACCCCCACCATTCCGCTCTGAGACGACAATTCCGTAGTTTCTTCTTCTTTTCGAGTCCGTCCAGGGGTTTTGCCATTGCCTAAAACGGAAAAAAGGATAGGTTCCCACAACATATCCCTATGAAAACACAGCTCATCTCCCTCCTGTTTTTGCTGTCTTCGACCCCGTTTCTTTTCGCTCAGGACAGCACGCCTCCCGCAAATGCTGAAGAGGCTCCCGCTCCAGTGGCTCCCGAAGCTCCCGTTGTGCCTGAAGTTCCCGTGGTACCCGAAGTCCCCGCCGAACTCCCTCCCAAAACCGAACCCGGGGAAATCCCGGAACCTGTTGCCCCGGTCAAGAAAAGTTTTGTGGATCAGTGGGTCCGCGAGCGTCTCGAAATCGGCACCCGCATTACCAGTCATTCCGTGGATGAAACCAAACGCGGCGACAGCACGACATTCGAGGGCACCTACTTCGGCAGCATCAACGAAATGAAGGTTGAAGAGGAATCCGGACCCACGAAGTGGTTCCTCCAGTACCGCCTTCACACCTACGTCGGTATCGGTTTGACCTTCGACGAACTCACCCTCGTCACCAAAGATGGTCCTTCGGCGGCCAACACCGACGGGGATTTCTCCATCGACAGCACCTACTACTACATTTACCTCCGCTATCCCCTCCCCTATGGCTTCGTTCCCTACATCGAGTTCGGCCGCGGCAGCCATGACGTATCTTTTTCAGCCGAACCCAACTGGGGCCGCCGCAACAGCATCTACGTCTACGACAGCTCCGTCGACGCCACCTTCTACAGCATCGGCCTGGAATACCACATCACCCGCAATTTCTCCCTTCACGTGATGCAGCGCTGGACCGACTATTCCTTTGATGCGGAATGGCGCAACATCGACGGCCGCACGCCCACCCGCTTCACCGTGAATATGGACCAGTCCGTCACCGGGTTCGGGGTCAAGTACACCTTCTGATGGCCTTCACCGAAACCGCCGACATCGAGACATCCTCCGCCGATTACGCGCGGCGTTTTCGCGGGTCCATCGGCTTCTGGATGCTCGCCGAACAGTCTCTCCGCCTCCGCCAATCCCTCGCTGGCCTTCCCGATGGCTCCTTGGTTTTGGACGTCGGCGGCGGTCACGCCCAAACGGCCCCCGTGCTCGCGACGGCGGGCTACAACGTCACCGTGACGGGCAGCGATCCTGTTTGCGCCGAACGCTTGACCCAAAGCGTGAACTTCGTGCTGGCCGATTGCCTCGCCCTGCCCTTCCCGGATCGGTCCTTCGACGCCGTGATCAGTTTCCGTCTCCTGCCTCATTGCACGCAATGGCAAACCCTCTTGCAGGAAATGTGCCGCGTCGCCCAAAACCGCGTGGTCTTCGATTACCCCACCACCCAAAGCCTGAACGTTGTCGCTGACTCCCTCTTTGGACTGAAAAAGAAGCTCGAAAAAAACACCCGTCCCTTCACCCTTTTCCGTCACGACGACATCCGCAAGGTCCTCGAAACCCAGGGCTACACGGTCACCGCCATCCGCCCCCAGTTTTTCTGGCCCATGGTCCTACACCGCGTCCTGAAAACCCCGATCCTCAGCCGCATCCTCGAAGCCCCCTGCCGCGTGCTGGGCCTCACCCGTCTCTTCGGCAGCCCCGTCGTCCTCGAAGCACGGCGAGGAAAATAAAGTTTCTGGTTCCAGGTTCCAGGTTTCTGGTTTGTAGTATATGCTTGCCCTGTAATCACCCCTTCTCCCCCACATGCGCATCCTCCGTTTCACCATCCTCATCGGATTGTCCTTCCCCCTCTTTGCCCAGCCCCCCGATCTGGACGACTTGTCGCGCAACCTTGATCTCAGCCCCCTCACCGCGCCCACGCCTTCTCCCACGCCCGAACCCGAATCGCTTCCCTCCCGCGCAGACCTGCACGCGGACCGCGGAGAGATCCCCGCCGCCGCCCAGCTCCCGGCAGCGACCGAGGACCCCAACGAACTCCTCCTTCTCACCCTGCCAGCCGGCCCCCGCCTCGTCATTCCCAATCCCGCCCGTCTCGACCGCGCCTGGCCCCTGCTCCGCGAATCCATCACCAGCGCCCAACTTCACTTCAAGGGCCCCCTATTTGTCGTTCTCCACGCCGACGGCAACTTCAGCGTCGCCGGTTCCATCCTCCGCGATGAACCCCGCCCCCTTCCCTTCGGTGCCGACATCAGTCCGCAGGAAGAACTTCCGCTAGCCGGACGCTGGGCCACCTTGCCCGAAGCCCGGCGCGACCACCCCGACGTACTCGCCACCTTCCAGCTCCTCCGCAACCAAATCGCCGCCCGCGGACTCAAAACAGATTCCCGCGAATTCTATTTTTTTCCCGCCGAAGACGGACGCGTCTTTTTCGCCCTTCGTCTGATCGAATCCGCTCCCCCCCGTTGATTTTCGCCTCATCGACTGTAGGTTGACCCATGAAAAAACTGCTTCTTCTTTTCCTCACCCTCCTCGGAGCCCCCGCCATGAGCGAACCCGCCGTCCCCGCCCCCGCCCTTGCCACCGCCTCCTTCGGCGGAGGCTGTTTCTGGTGCGTCGAACCCTTTTTCGAACAACTCAAAGGCGTCCACTCCGCCGTCTCCGGCTACCAGGGCGGAACCATCGCAAACCCAACCTACGAGGAAGTCACCAGCGGACGCACCGGACACGCCGAAGTCGTCCAGGTCGTCTACGACCCCGCCATTGTCAGCTTCGAAACCCTGCTGACGGTCTTTTTCGCCATTCACGATCCCACCACCCTCAACCAGCAGGGCGCGGACAAAGGCACGCAGTACCGTTCGATCATTCTCGCTCCCGACGAAGCCCGCGCCGAGGAGGCCCGGACCTTTATCGCCGCCCTCACGGCGGACAAGGCCTTTCCCAAACCCATCGTCACCGAAGTCAAGGTGGCCGGACCCTTCTACAAGGCCGAGGGCTACCACCAGGACTACTTCAAGCGCAACCCGAACGCGGCCTATTGCCGCCTGGTCATTGCGCCCAAAATGAAAAAAGTTCAGATCAACGAGGCTTGGTTGAAGTAAAAATCAACTGCCGCACGTGGATCATGTCGGTGTCAAACCCTGCCTCGCAGTACGCTAGGTAATAGTGCCACTTGCGGATAAACGTGTCCCCAAAGCCGAGACGACTGACCTCGCCGACGCGTGCCAGAAACGCATCCCGCCAGCGGCGCAGGGTTTCAGCGTAGTCGCGGCCAAACTCCAGTTCATCCGACAGGCGTAACGACGTTTCTGTGCGAATCAACCCATCCAAAAGCCCCGGACTGGGCAAGTGTCCTCCGGGGAAAATGTGTTTGCGGATGAAGTCGCAGCCCGCCTGATAGCTGTCGTATCGTTCATCTGGAATAGTGATCGCCTGAAGCGCAAAACGTCCACCGGGTTTGAGGCGGGCATCCACCGTGCGCAGATACCCAGGCAAAAACGTGTGGCCAACCGCTTCTATCATTTCCACACTGATGATGTGATCGAAAACACCCTCCACGTCGCGATAATCCTGAAGACGAATCTCCACGCGCTCAAAAAGCCCTTCCGCAGCCACACGGCGACGCGCTTCGGCGGCTTGCTCCTCGGACAAGGTTAAACTGGTCACGCGGCAGCCCGTTAGCTGGGCCAGCCGAATGGCGCAGGCTCCCCATCCGCTGCCAATCTCCAGCACATGGTCGCCGGGACCCGGCGCAAGCTGATCGATCAGGCGGTCGATTTTCCGCAGCTGGGCGATTTCCAGGTCCTCGCCGGGATGGTCGAAGATCGCGGAGCTGTAGGTAAGCGTCGGATCGAGAAAGGTGGCGTAAAGTTCGTTGCTCAGGTCGTAATGCTCCTGAATGTTTTTGCGGGCATTGGCGCGGGTGTTGCGGCGCAGTCGATGGCCCATCGCGTTCCAGGCGCGCAGGACGGCGGAGCGTCCGCGGGCGATGGGGCCGATATGCCGCTGACTGCGGCTCAGCACACGCAGCAGCGCGCTCAGGTCCGAGCTGCTCCACAGGCCGTCGATGTAGGCCTCGGCAAAGCCCATCGCACCGCCCGTGACGATGCGTTTGGCCGCGCCCCGGGTCAACTGCAGATCCGCCAGATCGGCAGCGCCCTTGCCAAGGATCATCACCTCGTCATTGGGGAAGGTCACACGAATCTTCCCTCCCGATACGGAGTGAAACGCGGAGGCAAGCAAACGGTCCCACCCACCGAGGTGACGGGACTGACAAAGCGGGTTCAGGATGGTTTTCGCGGGGTCCATGGGAAAAATGCGGAGGTGGTTTGTTGATAGACGCGGTAGGCATCGCCACGGGAACGCAGGCTCTGTCGCTCCGTGTGGGGTATGCCTGTGAGGTAACGGAGAAAAACGTACATCAAGACGGGACCGAGCCAGGAAAAGGCCCAAAGCGGAGAACCAATGGAGAGTAAAACATAAGCCATCCAATGAATCCACTCGAAAAAGTAGTTGGGATGGCGGGAATAGCGCCAAAGTCCGCTGTCGCAAACCTTGCCCTTGTTGGCCGGATCGGCGCGGAAGCGGGCCAATTGACGGTCCGCAATGGCCTCGCCGACCACTGCAATCACTGCAGTCAGAACACCGAGCAGGTCAAACACATCGGGGAAAGGTCCACTGCGCTTGGCCGCAATCCAGGCCGGGATGACGAAGAGCCCCACGAGCAGGGCCTGCGCCTGAAAAAAGAAGAAAAACTTGAAATTGGCCCGTTCTCCCCAATGTGCGCGGAGGTTCACATAGCGGGAGTCCTCGGGTTTGCCGCCCAGCAGGCGGTCGCGAAGCAGGTGCAGCGCGAGACGGAAAGCCCAGCATCCCAGCAGGATGGAAACCAGCACCGAACGTCCGCTTGGCGGAACTGGAGACAATAGCAGCAACGACGCAAAGCCCATTCCTAGGCTCCATCCGACATCCACCCATCCGGCATTCCGGGTACGAACGGAGTGGAGCCACAACAGCAGTTGCAGCAGCGATGCAA
>CAZCFM010000022.1:32609-36422 GCA_964497855.1 uncultured Verrucomicrobiota bacterium
GCATTCCGGGTACGAACGGAGTGGAGCCACAACAGCAGTTGCAGCAGCGATGCAAATCCAAGAGAAAGGGACACGGTGTGGAAAAGGTTCACGTCAACGTATCGCCACACAGAGCATCTCCTTACAGCTGTAAGGTTTCAAAAGCGCTCGCGTTCCATCACTATGCATACTCAACACACCCCATGTTCTCTTCAATTCCACCGCAGTGAAGACGGGACCTTCCACCTCCACTCCCGCCAATTCGTGGCCCAACCCCTCCACGAAGTCTTCGAGTTCTTCAGCCGTCCCGAAAACCTCGAACGCCTGACTCCCACCCACCTCAGTTTCACCATCCTCACTCCCCACCCCATTCCCATGGAGAATGGCACCCTCATCGATTACGCCCTCCGCCTTCACGGAATTCCCCTGCGCTGGCAGTCGCGAATCGAAAACTACCTTCCACCCCATTCCTTTACCGATCGACAACTTCGCGGCCCCTACCGCGAATGGGTTCATCTCCACAGTTTCCACGAAGAGAATGGCGGAACCACTATCGAGGACCACGTCCGCTACAAGGTCCCAGGCGGCGCTCTCGCCAACCGCCTATTCGTCCAACCCAGCCTGCGGAAAATCTTCGCCTACCGCCAGTCCGTGATCCGCGGCCTTTTTCCCTGATCTTCTCCGTTGCTTTGACGCGCAGTGGATTGTATCAAGGAACCATGTCCCCCGCCACGTTTGAATCCTGGGGCCGCACTCCGCGCTGCACCCACACCGTCTCGCCTCTCTTCAGCCGACGCCAATCCCTGCCCCGCCGCACGGACAGCCTCCTGCCCTTCGGCCTCGGCCGCAGCTATGGCGACAGTTGCCTCAATGACAACGGCTCCCTGCTCCTGACCCGCGGTCTCGACCGCTGGATCCGTTTCGACCGCGACACCGGACGCCTCGAGTGCGAAGCCGGCGTATCGCTCGACGACATCCACCACCTGACCGTCCCCGCCGGCTGGTTCCTGCCCGTCACCCCCGGCACCCGCTTCGTCACCGTCGGGGGCGCCATCGCCAACGACGTCCACGGCAAAAACCACCACCGCAGCGGCACCTTCGCCCGCCACGTCCGCTCCTTCGAACTGCTCCGCTCCGACGGCTCCCGACGCCTCTGCTCCCGCCAGCAAAACGCCGACTGGTTCCGCGCCAGCGTCGGCGGACTCGGCCTCACCGGACTCATCACCCGCGCCGAACTCCAACTCCGCCCCATCGTCTCCCCGCTCATCGACAACGAGGAAATCCGCATGAGGAACCTCAACGAGTTCTTCGACCTCGCCGACGCCTCCGACGCCACCCACGAATACACCGTCGCCTGGGTCGACTGCCTCGCCGGCGGCGACGCCCTCGGACGCGGCATCTTCATCCGCGGAAACCATTCCAGCACCCCCGCCCCGCTCGTCGTCCCCCCGCCCCGCAGCCTGCCCGTGCCCCTCGACGCCCCCTCCTTCCTCCTCAACACCCACAGCGTCCGCGCCTTCAATTCCCTCTACGCCGCCAAACTCAAGACCGACCGCGTGCGCGGCGACAAACACTACCAGCCCTTTTTCTACCCCCTCGACGCCGTGGGCCACTGGAACCGCCTCTACGGCAAACGCGGCTTCTTCCAGCACCAGTGCGTCGTCCCACGCGACGGCTACGGCGGCCCCATCCGCGACATCCTCCGCCGCATCGCCGCCAGCGGTCAGGCCTCCTTTCTCGCCGTGCTCAAACTCTTCGGCGACCTCCCCGCCGAAGGCCTGCTCAGCTTCCCCCGCCCCGGCGTCACCCTCGCCCTCGACTTCCCCAACCGCGGCCCCAGCACCCTCCGCCTGCTCGACGAACTCGATTCCGTCGTTTTCTCTCACGGCGGCGCCCTCTACCCCGCCAAGGACGCCCGCATGTCCCCCGCCCATTTCCAGAAATCCTTTCCCGCCCTCGACACCTTCGAACGCTACCGCGACCCCGCCTTCTCCTCCTCCTTCTGGCGCCGCGTGCATCCGAAGGCCTGAGGGACCCGCCCATGAAAAAAATCGTCGTCAAACCCCGGCACCACCCGAATGCGGACAAAATCCTCGAAGGAAACAGGAGTTGCCCCATCTGCGGAGAATTCATGGAGAGCAAAATCACCTACCGGGTTCCCGTGGATGTGTGCCCCGCGCACGGCATTTGGCTGGACAAGGGCGATCTGGAGCAGATTCTGATCAACGTCACTCTCCCCAAGCATCGCAAACACCTCGAAGAAATCGAAACGCTGAAAAAAATCATCCGACGGCGGCTGGGACATTGATCCCGATTGGGTAAACAGGGGCAGCAGAACAAAGACCCTCATAAACGTGTGGAACTAACAACCGCCGCAGTCAGGCGTTCCCCACAGCGCACTCGAAGCCCGAGGGCCGCCCAGTCCGCCGCGGTCGGGCTTGCCCCGCGCCGCGCGGAAGTTTTCCGACAACGGAAAGATCACACCCCTCTTCCACGAGCCCCCACAGCTTGCTGTGGGGTGAAGGGTCTTCCAACCATGCACAGCCTCCCGCATCCGGAAAGACCCTTCACCCCGCAGCGAGCTGCAGGGGCTCTTCTCCCACAACGGGCACTAACCGTTGCCGGAAAACCTGCGCAGGGCGTGGGACAAGCCCAGCCCCTTGCCTGCCTCGACTTTCCGACGTTGTTGTGTTCAGGAGGGGAGATTCAGGGCTGGACAGCCTCGACGGACGGCAGAAAGGGATCCGAAACGGGAGACGGTTCCGGACGCCGGATAAACTCGCGTTCGTACTCCACTTCGGCAGCGATCAGAAACCGCTCATCGGGACTCAACACCACCAGCCGGGGGCTGTCGAATCTGGCGTCCTTGCGGAAATGACCGGTGATGTCGTAAGCCCCCGCCACCCCCATGAAGGCCGGGGCGTTCCCTGTTGCGAGGGCCGAACGAATGCCATACAAAGCAAAAGGATCGTCGAACTCCTCAATCCGGAAGGTCCTCGGGTGGCGGTTGACGTGAATATTCCCCTCCCCGAAGGAAATGTCAAAACCGCCAATGTCCGCGACCACCCGCAGGATTTCACTGAACGAGACTTTCCGCAGATTTAAGGGTTGAGGGAATGGGAGTTCATCGGACCTGGGAGCCGGCGTGTTCGCCAGAAGCTGCTCACGCACCACGTTCGCAAGGGCCTTGTCTGAAATCTTTCTTTCCCTGACAACAACGTGCGGTTCCGGTGGGGCATGTAACACAAGCTGTGGCGGAGGGAGCCCCGCGTCCCCAGGCCAGGACTCCAGGATTTCTCTGTGGATTTTCTGGACAATCTCCCGTCCCGTGCCCGCCCCGGGAGTGAAGGAATCGATGGACAGATGGTCCAGAATCTCCAGGAGCAGCAACCGCTTCGTGTCGTAGGGGACAGCCGCCTCCAGATTGGGGCGGATCGGGGGCAAGTCGATGTTTTCCCCCAGAAGTCCATGGCTTTTCCATACAACGTGAAGCCGCCGGGTTTGCGGCAACAGAAAGGCCGCAACATGGGGATTGTCCAGCAGCGGCGTCACATACACGGGCCTCTGCGCGATGCGTTCTACCGAGAGGTCTCTAAGTCGCATCACATCAAAACCGCCGCGGAAGTACATCCAAGGAGGAAGAGGTTCATCCACCACTGGATTGAACGCATCCATGACGTAGGGGAAGTGACGCATGACCCACGAAGGCGCGGGCATCTCCTGGATGCGGTAGCTGCGGGGTTTCCTGTTGACATGCAGGTTACCCCCCTGCACTTCCATCTGGAGATCGAAGCCCGTCAAGTCGTTCGCGAACTGCAGCAGATCCCGAAACGG
>CAZCFM010000023.1:0-21046 GCA_964497855.1 uncultured Verrucomicrobiota bacterium
CAGAGACCCCGCGCGCTGCGCGGGGCTGGAATGCGGTCGCACCTTTGGTGCTGAATTCCGCCCGTAGGGGCGAAAACCGTTCGTTACTGGGTCCAGAGCTTATTTCTGAGGAGCACCAACGGTGCGTGGCATTCCAGCCCCGCGCAACGCGCGGGGAATCGCGGATAATAAGGTATGTCGCGGTCTGAAGGACCGCCGCAACGCGCGTCGCACAAGCACGTTGCTCTAGGCTTCGAATTGCGGCGGTCCTTCAGACCGCATCCGATCTCCTGTCCACAGACCCCGCGCGCTGCGCGGGGCTGGAATGCGGTCGCACCTTTGGTGCTGAATTCCGCCCGTAGGGGCGAAAACCGTTCGTTACTGGGTCCGGAGCTTATTGACGAAGGAAGACCCAGGAAAAAACAGGAGGTTGCGATCGGGGGATCAGCCCTGGGTGGACTGGATGGCGGTGAGAGCAATGGTGTAGACGATGTCGTCGACCAGCGCGCCGCGGGAGAGGTCGTTGACGGGTTTGTTGAGGCCTTGCAGCATGGGGCCAATGCTAATGACTTTCGCGCTGCGCTGCACCGCCTTGTAGGTGGTGTTGCCGGTGTTGAGGTCGGGGAAGATGTAGACGGTGGCGCGTCCGGCGACAGGGGATTTCGGGGCCTTGGTGCGGGCCACGGAGAGCGTGGAAGCGGCGTCGTATTGCAGCGGACCGTCGATGAGCAGGTCGGGTCGTTTTTCGCGGGCGATGCGGGTGGCCTCGCGCACTTTTTCGACGTCGCTGCCGCTGCCGCTTTCGCCGGTGGAGTAGGAGATCATGGCCACGCGCGGCTCGATGCCAAAGGCGGCGGCGGAATCGGCGCTTTGCAGGGCGATGTCGGCGAGGGTTTCCGCGTCGGGATTTTCGTTGATGGCGCAGTCGGCATAAATGCAGACGGAATCGGGCAGCAGCATGAAAAAGAGGGAGGAGACAAAGCGGGTGCCGGGCCGGGTTTTGATGATTTGCAGGGCCGGGCGGACGGTCTGGGCGGTGGTGTGGACGGCGCCGGACACGAGGCCATCGACATGCCCCATTTTGAGCATGAGGGTGCCGAGCATGATGTTGTCTTCGAGCAGGGACTCGGCCATGGCGCGGTCCATGCCCTTGTGTTTGCGGAGGTCGACGAGGGTGTCGATGTAGGAGGCCCGCAGGGTGGCGGGGTCGAGGATCTCGAGTCCGGGGTTCAGGACAAGTCCGCTTTGTTCGGCGATTTCATGCACTTTTTTCGGGTCGGCGAGAAGCACGCAGGTGGCGACATGCCGATTCATACAGATGTTGGCCGCGCGGAGGGTGCGGGGTTCGTCGCCCTCGGGCAGAACGATGCGTCGTTTGGCGCCGCGGGCGAGCTGGACGAGGCGGTAGCGGAAGGCGGCGGGGGAGAGGTGGATTTCGCGGCGGGTGGCGGTGAGGGAGCCAATCCATTCGTGGCTGATCTGGCTGGCCACATGGTTCATGCTGGTTTCGATGCGTTCGATGTCATCCACGGGCACTTCGGTGTTCATGCGCGGGATGTGGGTGGCGGTCGAATAGCTGTCGGTGGACACGGACATCACGGGAAGTCCGGTGGCCAACGCGTTGCGGCAGAGTTTCAGGACTTCCGGATGGGGCTCGCCGTCGGCGGAGGTGAAAACGACACCCGCGAGGGGAACGCCATTGGCGGCGGCCATGCAGGCGGCGATAAAAAGGTCGGAGCGGTCGATCGGAATGATCAGGAGGGCGTTGGGCTGGAAGACGTAGGTGATGTTTTCGACGGTGCGGGCACAGAGGAAGACGCGCTGGATGCGGCGCTGGCGAATTTCGCCTATGTTGAAAATCCGCGCGTGCAGGTGGTTGGCGATGTCGACGGTCCGGGACAGCGCCATGTTGCGCTGCCACTCGACGCAGGCGAGCAGTTTGAATTTTCCGGAGCGGAACACGGCGCAGGTTTGCTGCAACATTTCGGCGCTCAAGTGGGGGCCTTCCGCCCGCAGATCGACGTCGGGACGGAGGCGTCCGTATTTGTCGCGCGGGGCGTTCACGAAGTTGACGATGGCCCCGAGCACGCGCTCGGTGTCGAGGCCGCCAAAATCGGAGGCGGTGTTGCGGAGTTCGAGGTCGAGCACGTCGACCTGGTCGCGAATGGGCGCGCCGACAATGACGATGGAGGCGTCCAGTGCGCGGGAAATAGCCTGATTGAGCAGCGTGGCGTGCTCGAACTCGTCCATGTTGATGAGGCCTTCGACGACGACCACGTCGGCGTCTTTGGCGACCTGCTGGTAGAGTTCCAGGACGCGTTCCATGAAGTCGTCCATCGTGCCGCGGGCCACGACCTGGGTGGCTTCGGCGTAGGGGATGGGCGTGGGCGGATCGAGTTCGGTGGTGTGGCGGATGACGTAGGTGCTGCGTTCGGGTCCGGTGTCGCCGCGGAAGAGCTGGGCCACGGGTTTGAAGAATCGGGTTTTGAGACCGCTGCGGTCGAGGGCGCGCACGAGGCCCATGCTGACGGTGGTGAGGCCCACGCCAACGCCGGTGGGCACGAGATAGACGCACTGGGTGGGATTGGGGGCGGAGGCTGTCATGGCGGCGTTCAGGAGATCTGGGTGAGGGTGTCCCGGGCGATGAGAAGTTCTTCGTCGGTGGGGGTGACGATGGCGCAGGGGCGGGTGCTGCGGCTGATGATGCCGCGGGTGTTGCGTCCATGGACACTGTTGGCTTCTTCGTCGAGTTCGAGGCCGAGGAAGGGCAGGAGGCGCAGGGTGCGGGCGCGGACGGGGATGGAGTTTTCGCCGATGCCGCCGGTGAAGACGAGGGCGTCGAGGCGTCCGAGGGCGACCATGAGGGCGGCGATGTGTTTGGCCAGGCGGTAGCAGAAGACTTCAACGGCGATGGCGGCGCGTTCGTGGCCCTGGGCTTCGGCCTGGAGCAGTTCGCGCATGTCGTTGGTCAGCCCGGAGAGTCCGAACAATCCGCTTTGTTTGTTCAGGAGGGTGGAGACCTCCTTGAGGCTGATGTTCAGGGTGTTGCAGAGGTGTTCGTGCAGGGAGGGGTCGATGTCGCCGGAGCGGGTGCCCATGACGAGGCCTTCGAGCGGGGTCATGCCCATGGTGGTGTCGAGGGATTTGCCGCCGAGAATGGCTGCGGCGCTGCAGCCGTTGCCCAGGTGGGCGGTGATGAGGGCGAGTTCTTCCAGGGGGCGGCCCAGGGTTTCGGCGGTTTTGGCGCTGACATAGCGGTGGCTGGTGCCGTGGAAGCCGTAGCGGCGAATGCCGTGTTCGCTGTAGAGGTTGTAGGGCAGGGGATAGAGGTAGGCGCGGGGCGGCATGCTCTGGTGGAAGGCGGTGTCGAACACCATCACCTGCGGCAGTTCCGGGAAGGCATGGCGGGCCGCTTCAATGCCGAGGAGGTTGACGGGATTGTGCAGCGGGGCGAGGTGCTGGTGGGCGCGGAGGGCCTCGACCGATGCGTCGTTCACGAGGCAGGAAGCGCTGAAATGTTCGCCGCCGTGCACGACGCGGTGGCCGATCGCATCAAAGGCCAGCCCGCTGTCCCGGAGCAGGCCGACGATTTGCAGCAGCGCTTCCTCGTGACCGACGGCCCCGATGGATTTTTGCCCCTGGGAAGCCCCTTTCCAGCGCAGGAAGCCGTCGGGAGCCCCGAGGCGTTCCGCCTGGCCGCTGAGCACATGACATCCGCCTTCCGGTTCCACCAATGAAAACTTGATGGAGGAACTTCCGCAATTGATGACGAGGATCTGTGCTTTCAATCGACGGGCCGATCAACCAAGATGCGGGGTGAGTTTGGTCACGAATTCGGCTTTGCTGAGAGCCCCGACCATCTGCTGGGCAACCTGTCCATTTTTGATGACGAGCAGGAACGGAATGGAGCGCACGCCGAATTTGGCGGCCAGTTCGCGGCTTTGGTCCACGTTGACCTTGGCGACTTTGAGTTTGCCCTCGTATTCGGAGGCCAGTTGTTCCAGTGTGGGGATAATCGCGCGGCAGGGACCGCACCATTCCGCCCAGAAATCGACCAGAACCGGCACGGTGGATTCGATGACTTCGGATTGCCAATTGGATTGATTTACGTCGACAGTTTTACCAGCCATGAGTTGAGTCTCCAGATTATGGGGTGAGAGTTTAGAATAGGATTAAAACGGCGCGGGTCAATCGGGGGTTACGTTTATTTTGCCCCCGATCAGACCAGGGTTCAGACCAGAGAGGGATCCGCGCCAATGGTGAAATGCAGGTGGGCGAGGACTTTTTCCGGATGGCGGGTGATTTCGTCCATGCGGGCGCGGGCCGTTTCGAGGCGCGTGCGTAGACCCAGGCGGTCCACATCGCTGGGATGCTGGTCGCGGATGTATTTTTCGAGGTACTGGATGCGGTCGCGCAGGAAGCGGGTCTCCAGGGTGACGCGGGCCTTGAGGCGCTCGAGATACCAGTCGCTGGAGCTGATATTCTCCAATTTGAAGAGGGCGCGAATGCCGGGATCGGAGAGATCTTTGCCTTCGAAGTGACCGTGGGCCATGATGTGCAGGAGGGCCTTCAGGGGCGGGATGGCCAGGTCGATGCCGCCATCTTCAAAGTAGTTCAACGCGGCTTTGCGCTGGGCTTCGACGATGTTGTTGATGCCGTCCACGAAGTATTCCATGCTCTGGAGCTCGGGTTTGAGCATGTCTTCGGTAAGCACGGCGTCCGGATGGCTGAAAATGCGTCCGAAAATGCTGCGGGCGAAGACGTCGGTGATGCGGTAACCGAGACGGCTGGCGAGAACCTTGTGTCCGGCGTGGCTGAAGTCTTCCAGTTTTTCCAGATAGCCGTTTTCGATGAGCCAGTGCGGATCGCGTTCTTTGGGCTTCATGCGGCTCCAGAGTTCGGGAACCAGGAGACTGATGTCGTGGTCAACGCGATATTTGTGTCCAACATAGCCGGCGGCGGTGGTGAAGCCGTGGCTGTCGGTCAGCATATAGGAGAGCAGCGCGTTGTTGAGGTCGGTGACGGGCAGCAGGGCGTTGAAGGGGCCTTTGGTCAGGGCACCTTCGGAACCCGCGCCGGTGGTGGAGGGCGACTTGCCGGTGAGACTGGCCACGAAATCCATGAAGAGTTCGGGCAGTTCCTGGTAGTGGATGGGGTTGTAGGAGGCCAGCGGGCGAATGCCGACATCGGGCTGTGGCGGATTGTTGCGGCGTCCGGGCAGGACGGCTTCCACGGGGGTGTAGACGGCCGCCGTCTCGGGCAGGCGGCGGTTGAGGCGGGCGCCGAGTTCGGCCAGATATTCCTCGCGCTCGCGGCCGAGGTCGGGACGGTTCTGGAGGTAACGCGGGTTCTGGCTGGGCACGCCATCGACGAGGCGGGGGGCGCTGGTGCAGACCATGTAGTCGGGGCCCTGGGTGTCGGCCAGGAAGTCTTTGAGCGAGGCCTGCATCTCCGGGGTGTACTGCTCGAAGCGGATCACGTCGTCCACCATGCCCTGGACCTGTTCGCGGGTCAGGGGCTCGTAGTTGGAGAAGAAATTGCCATCGCGGGAGAAATCCGCCTCGGTGTGTTTGTCGTAGCCGGGGATAAACGCGTCGTCCGGGCGCTGGAAGAGGCGGAATTCGCAGTTCTGGAGGAATTTGCAGGAGGGGGCCTGGAAGGATTCCGTCAGATGGCTGACCTGGTCGCGGGGGACGGTCACGGAGGCGGTGATGTCGTCTTCGCGCTGGAGTTTGACGGCGGGCCAGAAGTCCTTGCGGAGGCTGAAGAGACGCCAGGCCCCGGTTTCGGCATAGCCCACGCGGACGTAGCGGTTGACCACCGGGCGGCTGCGGTAGCGGAGTTCAAAGCCGGGCTTGCCGTTGATGCTGTCCACATGGAAACGCTCGCGCCAGTTGTTTTCCCAGTGGGGGCGGTAATAGCGCTTGATGGTCAGGACCAAGTCGCGGACGCGCTGGGGAATGCTTTCCAGCCAGGCGTTGAATTCGGGGGTGTATTCGGGATTGGGCGTGAGTAGGCGGACGACCGAACCGAGGGAGCGTTCCTGACTGAGGATCGTTCGGCTGGGTTTGCCGGGAACGGCGGGCTGCTGGAAGCGGTGGGAGTAGTCTTTGTTGATTATCTCGTCGACCAGCGCCATGTCTTCGTTGAAATTGGGCGTGAAGACGGGGGCGGAAACCATCGCGTCGGTGATGGGTTTGGAGATTTCCGATTTTCCGCCGCCGGACACGGTGCAGGGCTTGTGGCAGAGCAGGCCTTCGGCGGTGGTGCCCACCAGACGCCAGCGCTGGCCGTCGCGCGGGTTGACCATCTGCACCTTGTAGCCATCGGGCAGCACGTAGGATGTTCCCGGACGCAGTTTGATCTGCTGCCGGACACCGTCGGTTTCCCAGGAAATGCTCTGGGGACGCAGTTCAAAATACGCGGTTTCCGGGACGTACACGATGTCGGAATATTTGCGGTCCACGCCGTGGCCTTCCGGCTGAAGGTCCATGCGCGAACCAAAGGCTTCGAGCATATCCGCAAAGGTGATTTTGGAGGCGGGACTGATAAAACTCATGCGGAAGTCTTCCCCCAAGTCGAAACTCGGGAAGGCGATGGCGCCGCCGGCGTGTTCCTCTTCGAGCAACCCGTGCAGGTTGGCGGCGTAGCTGAGCTGGGTTTTGATCTCTTTTTTGCAGTAGCCGAAATAATTGTCGGCAATCAACGTGACGACCACACCGGACTTGTCGCGGCAGGTCACTTTAAACGCACCGCCATCGTTGTAGAGTTCGTTTTCCTTTTCCCAGCACATGCCGTCGCGACGCTGACGCGCGGTGGCATGTTTCACGTGTGGCAGCCCCAGTTCTTTTTTGGTCAGGGTGATGAGATTGGGCGCGAGAATGATGCAGCCCGTGTGGCCGGACCAGCCCGCGGTGTCCAGACGGGCGTCGTTTTCCGGCAGGAGGGGATTGCCGGCGTTCCCGAAAATGCTTTCCACGAAGTCGAGGTTGGCCACCATGCTGCCGGGGGCGAAGAAGCGGACTTCCATGCGTTTTTCGTTCGTAACGCCGGGGACTTCCGGGCAGAGCAGCGGGCGAAGCAGCAGGGAGACCCAGACCCGGGCTTTTTCCGACTGCGTGCTGGTGAAGGGAAGTTCCATCGTTTCCGCAGGCTGATTCAACGCCGCCTTCAGCAGACGGGCGAAGGTTTCGACGGGGACCCCTTTTTTATCGTTGGCAATGGGCAGGCCTCCCTCGCAGACGTGGAAAACGCCTTTGGTGGTGCGGCGGTCGTTTTTGGGATTGTGCAAGACCCCGTTGCGGGTGCGGTAGCTGTTGATGATGGCGGAATGGAATTCATCCGCATCCGGCGGCAGGGACAGGGCGCGGGCCTGACCGTGGCGTTCGAGAATGAAGCTCTTCTGCGGCAGAAGGGGGCCGGAGACTTCCACCCCGTGGGCTTTGAAATAGTTCTGAAGGTAGTCCTGAATGTGACGGTCCACCGGACAGAGATAATCGGCCAGCAGTCGGTCCTTGGCCTTGACACTCGCCAGCAGTGATTTGCCGATTTCCAGGAAGGGATAATCACTGTCGTTTCCGAAGATGGGAAGGTCCAGCGCGGCCAGTTTAATGTTGATATACTGAATCAATTCCTGGTCCTTTTCGGCGGGATGGGTGGCGCCGGCGCGAAATCCGATGCTGTCAAAAAGTGTTTTTTTCATGGGGATATCAGGCGAAAGGTTTTGCAATGCGCCGTACCCTTGACCACTCCCCCCTGAAAATCAAACCCAAAGCGGAAAAAAATGAGCCAAAAATAGAAGTTTTTACGGGAAAAGGTTGCTTTTTTGCGTTTCTTCACCTATTAGGTCTGCCCTTTTTAATAACCCATCCTATCTTATGCCTGCCAAAAAAGACCAAGATCTCCTGCAAGTTGACGGTATCGTCAACCAAGTTCTCCCCGCGACCATGTACCGGGTGAAACTGGAAAACGGCCATGAGATTCTCGCCCATATCAGTGGCAAGATGCGCAAACATTTTATCCGAATCACCACCGGTGACCGTGTGCAGGTCGAAATGTCCCCCTACGACCTGACCAAGGGCCGCATCACGTTCCGTCACAAAACCTGATTTCCCACGCGCCATTAGCATATCGGTAATGCGCTTGCTTCCCAAGCAAGTGAGGAGGGTTCGATTCCCTCATGGCGCTTTCCTCTTCGTGATTCCTTTTTTGACGATGGAGGTCGCTGTTGAAACTGTATCTCTGCACCCATTGTGGCCGGAAAATTCCGCGCGCCGAACTTCTGGAGCACCGCAAAACCTGTAGCCCGGATGCGGAGTTCAAAACGCAGGAAGGCGTGCTGGGCCATCTGCGCGCTTTTCTGAAAACGCTGGGGGTTTTCCTTGGGGCTCTGCTTCTGGCGGCCCTGTCGCTGTTCCTGGGGAACATGAGTTTTGTGCGCCTGACGGAAATGCGCCAGTTGGAGCGCATTCCCGCATCCTCCATCATCGCGCTTCTGCCTGGCGAGGTCAATCTCAGCGGCCAGGTGCAGTCCTTTGGCCGTCTGCTGTCCTCGCCACAGACCACCACGCCCTGCGTCTATTACCGCCACCTCGTTGAGCGCGAGGAAAAGGATTCCGACGGCGACACGCGCTGGGTCACGGTGAGCGATGAAGAGAAATTTGTGCCGTTTCTGCTGCAGGATGACACGGGCAAGGTGTCGGTGATTCCGGATGCGTCCGTGGATTTCAACGTGCCCGAGTCGTTTCAAGTGAGAGAGGGCAACATGCGCTACACGGAGTACCGCATCGATCCCGGGGCCTCCCTGTTTGCCTTTGGCATGGCCGTTGCCAATCTCGAAGGGATGGAACTGCGATTTGATGCGCAGGGACACTATAAACCGATTCTCTCGCTCTATGGCGAGACGAGCGAGCGCGTTCGCATGGCCGGAGGATCGATCGCCTTCTGCTGGGGAGGGCTGGTGGTGATGGCCTTCGCGTTGGCCCTGCTGGTTTCGATCTTCCGCATGCACCAGTTGTTGTCCTACTTCGCGCTGCTCAACACGGTGGTGGCGGTCTACCTCGTCGTGCTCGGCCTCAACATGATGAAGCAGGACTTGCACGCGGCGCGGGAGCGGCTGCTCCGGCACGAAACCAGCGCCCGCGAGGCCCTTCTGTCGCAGCTTCCGTCCTGGGACGGACAATGGGCCACCCTTCCGGAGGACGACGCGCCGCTGTTCCAAAACCTGCGTCCGGAGTTGCGCACGCGGGTGAGCCTGATCCGCATCCAGCTCGCCCGGGCCGTGGAGCGCGCGCGCCGCCAGCGGAATGCCTTTCCCGAGCGCGTGCTGGCACCCCTGTGGGGAATTCCAGCCATCGATTCCCTGCCTCTGCCCCCGTTTGTGCGCGTGCAGGTGGATGCGGATCGGCTGCGTTTCGAAAAAGCCAAAGTGCCGCCGCTTTTGGGCTGGGGCCTCATCGGCGCGAGCCTCCTGGTGGGGGCGCTTTGTTACCGCGCCGGCTTCCGCCGCGTCCGTTTTAAACGCTGCATGGAAAATCTTCCCACCAGTCTCAGCGTCGGCGTCGCCTACGGCCTGAGCGAACTCAAAGGCGTGGTCGAAGCCGCCCCTGAATCCGACGCGCTCCGCGCCCCGCTTTCGCAGCAGCCCTGTGTTCAGTACCACTACACGATTCGCGAACGAACAGGCTCCGGCAAAAAGGCCCGCTGGGTCACCGTGCTCGACGAAAACCGATCCTGCCTCTTTCTCTGCCGGGATGCGGAAGGGGCGCTGCCGATCCAGCCCCAGGGCGCGGTTTTGCACACCCACCACCACAGCTCGCGCAACGAAGGCAGCCGCGTGTACCACGAGACCCGCCTCGAAATCGGCGACCCCCTCTACGCCATCGGCGAGGCCGTGATCGATCCCCGGCGCGGCGACCGGCTGCTGCTCGCCAAGCCCGGCAACGACTTCCCCTTTATTCTTTCCAACTTCACCGAACGGCGCATTTACCTGCTCCTGGCCTTCCGCGGCATCCTGCTGCTGAATGTGTCTTTTGCCGCCATTCTGCTCTCCGCCCTGCTGCTCTTCGGACTCTCCGGGTCCTACGCCGCGACCGATTACCTCAGTTCAGCTCTTGTGGCCCCGTTTTTCATGACGCTGGTGACCCTCAGCCTGCACTACAACGACCTTGTTTTCCTCCGCGAACGCGTGCGGCGCAACCGCGCCAACATCGATGTCGCCCTCAAAAAACGCCACGATCTCCTGCCCATGCTCGAAGAGGTCACCCAGTCCATGCAGGGCCACGAGCGGGAGCTTCAGACGGAACTCAGCCAGTTGCGGAGTCTCTACGCGGATGCAGGCACCGGCGACGAGCCCGCGATCGCCGAAACCCTGGGGCAGATGGTGCTGCGGGCCGAGGCCTATCCCGACCTGCGTTCCCAGCCGCTTTTTGCCGAACTGATGCGGACGATGATCGTGTTGGAAAACGAATTGGCCTTCACCCGCAAAGGCCACAATGATGCGGTCGAAACTTACAACACCCGCATTCAAATCCTGCCCGACCTCATTTTCGCCAAACTCTTCCACTTCCGTGCGGAGTCTTTCTGCGAAGGGGGAGGGGACGTGATCCGTGTACCCCCGCTCATTCGCGACATCTGGGAAACAGCGCAGCTGCCACAACCCCCGCCCACTCCTCTCGAAGCCGCGGAAGAGACCCCGGATATGTAGAAAAAAAGTCCCCGCCGGGGAGGGCGGGGAGAAAAAGGGAACAACCACCGTGCCGTTAAGGTCATTTCTTTGAACCAAGGTTCAAAGTGGGCGCGAGCCGGAGAAAGCGATGTCCCTTCGCAAAGGGCAATTGTGCGATCTCCAGGCTTTGATGCTCCCGTTTTATAAAGAACGGTCAAAGGAAACACCTAAACACGCACACGGCAGAAGTTCTTGTCTGTATCATAATTCGGGAGACGGAACTTACCAAACATTTTTTTCCTCTTTTCGAGGATTGTCTTGCGACGGGACGGGGGTATGAGGGGGACATGCAGTTCCTCGGCGTCAATGTTGATCACGTGGCCACGGTCCGTCAGGCCCGCGGCACCCTCTATCCCGATCCGGTGGAGGCGGCCTTGTTGGCGGCCGACGCGGGTGCCCACGGCATCACCATCCATTTGCGCGAGGACCGCCGTCATATTCAGGATCGCGACGTCTGGGCGATGCGCCGCAACCAGCCGCTGCCCCTCAATCTGGAAATGGGCAACTCCCCGGAAATCGTGGACATCGCCCTGCAGGTCCTTCCCGACGAAGTGTGTCTCGTTCCCGAGCGCCGCGCGGAACTGACCACCGAAGGCGGTTTGGATGTGGTCGGCCACTACGGCGACCTCGCGGCCTCCTGCGCCCGGTTTCGCGATGCCGGCATTGCCGTCAGTCTCTTCATCGATCCCGATTTGCGTCAAATCGACGCGGCGATTCGTCTGCGGGTGCCGATCATCGAACTGCACACGGGTCCCTTTTGCGAGGAGGTGGGGGTCGCGCGTGCGCAGCGTGTGCGCGAGTTGCAGGCGGCGGCCGAACGCGCCCATGCCGCCGGCATCCGCGTGAATGCCGGCCACGGTTTGAACCTCGCCAATCTGTGCGATCTCGCCCCCGTCCCCCACCTGCACACCCTCAACATCGGCCACAGTATTGTCGCCCGCGCTGTGTTGGTGGGCATGAAGGAAGCCGTGCGGGAAATGCTTGCCCTGATGAAAACGCTTCCGAAAACACTACCAACGACTCCCTGAAACGGAACCTCCCATGCATCCTGAACCTCCTGGCTCTCTCGTCGCCGAACCCAAATCCAGCAACAAAGGCTGTTGGATGGCCGGGTGCGGCGGATGTCTCGGCATCCTTCTCTTCTGCGGCCTTGGCTCGTGGCTCATTTTTCAGAACATCCGCAAAGAGATTGCCGTGGAACCCTTCGCCCCGGTTGAACTCAGCCCGGTGGAACACGTGGTGTTGGAGGGAAAAGTCAAAACCCTTCAGGCTATTGACCCCGCCGCGGCCCCCGTGGAAACCCCGGCCATCATTCGCCTCAGTGAGCAGGAGATCAATGCCTGGATTGCCAAAGAGGCATCGTCCGACATCCGGGACGGCCTGCGTCTGACCTTCACCCCCAACCAGATTGGCTTCGAGGTGCGTGTGCCCTACAATCCCCCGGACCGTCTGCGCATTCGCGGGTCCGTGGAAATCACGCAGATCGCCAAAAGTGTGAACATACAGATGAAAGATTTGCGCATTGGCGGCATTGCCGTCCCGCAGTTTGTGCGAAGAGAGATGAAACTCGACGAAATATTCGCGGACCTGACGGCCTCCCCGGAACTCAAACAACTCACTGAGAATTTCCGCCTGGAGATTGGCAACGGCTTCATCGAAATCAAACCCGCATCTCAACAGCCATGATCCACTCCGAACGCCTGAACGTCGCTCCCGCCCCGCGCCCCGGCAATGCGGGCCTCCGCCACCGCTATCCCATCGACGCCGCCGCGTGGATTTGGCATCCCGGCTGCGCCTCCACGGAACGCGCCGTCCTCGAATTCCAGCTCGAAACGGAACACGCCGACGCGGAAACGGTCGAACTCGACATCACAGCCGACAACCGTTTTATTCTGTGCTGCGATGATCAGGAGATTGGCCGGGGGCCGGATCGCGCGGAAGTCGGGGGCTGGAGTTTTCATCGCTACCGGGTCACGCTCCCGGCGGGAAAACATCAGTGGAGGGTGACGGCCTGGTGGCTGCCTCGTAACGAATGTCCGCAGGCGCAGGCCTCGGCCCGTCCCGGGTTGGCGCTTATGGGACTGGATGCCCCCGGAGAACGGCTCTCCACCGGCAGCGCCCCCTGGCAGGTTCGGAAACGTGCGGGTTTCGGGCTTCTTCCCAAGCCCAAAAACATGGGATACCACGTCATCGGTTCCGGGTTTGATATCGATGGTTCGATTGCTCCCTCTGCGTGGGTACACCCTGCCGTCGTGGCCAAGGCCCAGAACGAACGCCATGGCACCTACACCACGCCCTGGCGTTTGGAGCCTTCCTGTCTGCCCGAGCAGGCGCGCAGTCTCGTGTCCGGAGGACGTATCCGGGCGCTTCAGTTCGACGCCGACAACGCGATTCGCGAAGAATCCGCCGCGGCGGAATGGCAGGCGATGACGCGGGGGGGCAACGTCGTTGTCCCGGCGCACACAACGCTGCAACTGCTCTGGGATTTCGAGGACTATGTTTGCGGTTACCCGCGTTTCCAGCTGCGCGGCGGAGCGGGATCGGAGGTCACGATCGAATGGGCGGAAGCGCTGTACAACGAGCCCGAACCCTCGGTGCATACGCCCAAGGGCCACCGGGGCGAATGCGCCGGCAAACACTGGCTTGGATTTGGGGACCGCGTGCGGCATCCGGGAGGCGAGCGAACCTACGAAGGCCTCTGGTGGCGAAGTGGACGCTGGCTGCGCATTCTGGTCCGCACAGGGGATGAAGCCCTGGAACTCCGCGATCTGCGGCCCCTCCGCACGGGACATCCCTTTACCCGCCGCTGGGAATTTTCCTGCGACCTGGACCTTCAGCCCATGCTCGACCTCTGCGAGCGCGGACTGCGCAACTGCGTGCACGAGACCTTTGTCGATTGCCCCTACTTCGAGCAGATGATGTACACCGGCGACACCCGCATTCAGGCGCTGGCCTGGCTGGTGGCCACGGGCGACACGCGTCCCGTGCTGCGTGCGCTCCAGCTCTTCGACCGCTCCCGCTGGGTCAACGGCTTTCACGCCGAACGCTGTCCCACCTGGGATGTGCAGATGAGTGCCACTTACAGCCTCGTCCTCCCTCCGATGCTCCGCGATTTTGCCTGGTGGTGCGACGAACCCGCCGCCGTCCGCTCGCTGCTGCCCGGCATGAGGTCCGCGCTCGATCAGGCCCTGGCCTGCCTCGACGAACAGGGTCTCCCCGCCTTCCTGCCGGGTTGGCTTTTTGTGGATTGGGTCCACGATGCTTGGTGGACGCGGGGATGTCCCAACGGTGCCGATCCCTACGCGGTCACGGCCCCCGTCTGCCTGCACCTGCCCATCGCCCTCGACGCCGCCGCGCAGCTCGAGGACGCCCACGGCGATCCTCTCATGGCCGAACGCTGGCGCAACGAGGCCGGCAAGAGCCTCGCCGCGATTTTACAGGCGTTTCCGCAGCTCTCAGACGACCTCGACGCGCAGCACTTCGGCGAACACACGCCGGCCCTGCTGCTGGACTGTCGCAATGTGCCCCCCGCCATGCGGGACCTGGCCCTGCAACGCCTGCTGCATCCCCGCGCGACCGATGCCAAAGCGTCGGTGTATTTCAGCCACCACGTCCACGAAGCCCTGCTCAAAGCCGGACATGTCGATGCCGTCCTCGAGCGGTTTGGTTTCTGGCGCAAGCTGATGGAGCAGGGCTTTCTGACCACCGTCGAAGCCCCGGAACCCGCCCGCAGCGATTGCCACGGCTGGGGTGCCCATCCGATCTACCACTGCCTCAGCGCGATCGCGGGCATCCGTCCGGACGCTCCCGGTTTCGCCCGCGTCCGCATTACGCCCCGCTTCGGTCCGTTGCAGAAACTCCACGCTGTCGTGCCGCATCCGCAGGGGGAAATCCGCATCGACCTTCAGTGCGAAGGAAAAGAGCTTCGGGGCGACATCCACAGCCCTGTGGCGGGTGTGCTTTGCTGGAAAGGCCGTGAAATCCCTGTAAACGCTGGCGAAAACACCCTTTCGTGAATTACTGCCGGAAACGGGGGTAGACGTCGCTGGCCGTTCCGCCCACATCGAAAAGTCTGGTTTTAATGGATTCCACACGTCCATCAAAAAACGCCATGTTGGTGATGGAACGGGGGTTGCCGTGGCGGGCGTACACGCGCTGTGCCGCAGAATTATGTGTCCAGACGCCATCGTAGAGCATCACGGTTTTATCGTACTGGGTCAGCTGCAGGGTCGTGGTTTCGCGCGAGGTGTCGTTGGGCCAGCGCACGAAGGGCCAACCATTGTTTTCCGTGCGGGCATTCAGTCCGTAGTTGATGTGAACGATTTTATCGACACCCGCAACGGCATGAACGGAAGACCAGGGGCGTTGGGGGTTGGGGTCCGCAGCAGGGATCACATCAGCGAGAAGGGAACAAGTTGAGGGGTGTGATCTACACTCCTGTTCAGAGGGATGTACTATGGGGAAGTTCACTTACGCAACTGGTCCCAGGTCAAAATAGGCAGGTGTGATAAATCATTTCGATTAGTTTTCCAAATTCGGGAAGCGGGGGTAAATTGTAGGGTCGTTTCGGTTTGATACTGAAAAAATACGGGTTTTTATCGATTCCACGCGGCCATCCAGGAAGGAGAAATTTGTAATAGTTTTGTTCGAATGGCGGGCGTGAATACGGTTTGGACTTTGATTGATGATGAAATTTCCATCCGCAAGGACTACGATTTTATCCAAGGGCGTAGCCTGCAAAGTTGACCTTGTTAGTATATTTGTATTTGGGTAAGGTCTGATGAAGACGAATCCGCGGTTTTTTCCTGTATCTGGTTCGGTTTGACCATTTATTGTATACCAAACATGCGCATATTTCGTCGAACCCTCCACATCGACACTTGATGCCCATGGGCGCAGGTGCCTACGTTCGAAAGACCATGGGTCCGAGGGCGTGTTACTGTCCCAGATGGCATCGGAGAAGCCCGATGGACATCGAAATACACTGGATTTTGGAATTTCACTGGGGGAATTTGATAATGGGGCGTCAACATAACCGCCTTTAATCAACTCACCTGCCCAACTTGTTCGATAACCGACTTGATGAACAACGGCATCTGTTGGCGGCAATACGCCTTGTCTTTCGGTTGCATATAAAAGTATAGAAGCTGTTAGTTGCTTCATATTGCTCAAGCAAGCCGTCGTTTTGGCCCGTTCCAAGGCCCCGCCGACGCTGGGCACGATGATCGACGCGAGAATGGCGATAATGGCAATGACCACCAGCAACTCAATCAGGGTAAAGCCGCAAGTTTTTTTAGTATTCATGGGTTGACCTTCGTTAACGAGGGGTGAGAATATCATCAATAAATTCAGGTTCATCCTGCATGGGAGCACCCTCCGCAGGGATATTTTCCACGATGACTTCGGGGGAAACGGCCCTGAAATCCTGGGGTGGGCCTGTAGGGACAATGGCCAGTTGAACGCGTCCGGCTTTCATGAGGTCGGGAAGAAAACGTTCATGGGGCAAGACCGCAACAAAAGCGGCTGCTTTCGGGTCGGGGACCGCCGTCCTCAAAACCGCTCTGTTCGGAATGCCGACGTAGGACACCACTGCCGCCGTTCCTGCCGCCTGTTGCATCACCTGGTCATACATTGCCACGGACAGCCCCTGTTCGACGTGCCAAGAGCCCTCCGGTGCTCGCAGAATCTCTTTGACCTTGAGTCCAGCCTTGACGGCCGTGTTCACAAAGGTGTTCTCGCCGGACTTCACATGTTTGCTGACCTCCGCAGGAACCACCAGAATCACTTCAGCCCCGCTGCCGAGCAGCTTGGCTGTCTCGGTGGCCGCGAGGGCTCCGAGTTTGTTGTAGGCCTCAAAGGCTTCTTTCGGCGCGGTCTTCGGGCTGAGCACGACAAACAGCCTCCACATCGCGAAGACAACGAGAAGAACGGCACCGATCCATTTAGTGTTGGTTTTTTTCATAGGATGATACTGTCCGGAGGGTTTGGTGATATTGTAGGACCATCCCGCGTAAAAACACAAGAAGCTTATCAAACAATCTTGTTGATGGATGAAAATTTAATATTGCAGCTGTTACAATACATTTTTACACCGTGGATTTGAATGAAGGGCAAAGGTATGGACGGGTTCAGGTGCTGAATCCCTTTCGATCCTAACAATACCCGCCACGCTCTTCGATTTGCGCGCGGAAATCCTCCAGGCACACGTTTTGTCCGCTGCATCGTGATTGTTCCGCCGCGAATGCCATCATGTGGCTTTCCACGGAGCGCCCGAGCGAGGACTTCATGTTTTCGGGTGCCACTTCGGCCATCTCGTGATGGAGTTGGGCGACCAGCCCCGCATCCCCACCGCCGTGGCCGCTGTATCCGCCCTCCAGGCGGGGCAGAGTTATGCGCTCTTCGCCAGTGCCATCGTGAAAACGCAGCACGATGTCGCATCCCAGCGTTTGCTGCACAAATTCACCGCCGCTGAGTACAGCCCGCGTGCCCATCACCTCGATGTTGCGACCGTTGTTGAAAGCGGTCATGGTGAAGGTGGCGTTGACATCCCCTTCGAAATCCAAGGCCACGACCTGACGGTCGACCACGTTGTTGTCGCAGGCATACACGCAGCGTCCCCAGGGGCTGACGCGCAGCCATTCGACGATGTTTTCGTCGCTGGCGCTGTGGGCACCATCCATGACCCATTGCAGCCAGCCTTTGTGTTCGCGCAGATAGCGGTGGGCATTGTAGGGACAGGTGTCGGCGTGGGGGCAGCCGTCCGTGCAGCGCGGCGGTGCGCCATGGGGACGATGGGCGGCGTTGAAATGAGCGAGGTGACCGAAGCTGCTCACCGAGCGGCAGGGGCGGTCCACCAGCCAGGAGAGAATGTCGAGATCGTGACAGCTTTTGGCCAGAATCATTGGGGAGGCCTTCTCGAGGACGGCCCAGTGGCCCCGGACGTAGGAGTGCGCCTGGTGCCAGGCGCCCACGCCTTCCGTTGCCTGTATTGCGGCCAGATCCCCGATGTGTCCGCTCGCGAGGATTTCCTTCACCTTTTCGTAAAACGGCGTGTAGCGGAGAACGTGGCACACCATCACGCGCCTGCCCAGCCGCCGGGCCGCCGCGTCCAACGCCAGCACTTCTTCCGGTTTTGGGGAAATGGGTTTTTCGAGCAGAATGTCATATCCTTTTTCCATCGCCGCCAGACAGGGCGCGACATGGTAGCTGTCCTGCGTGCCAATGACGAGAATGTCCGCCAATTTCTCCTCGGCAAGCAGGGCTTTGTCATCCTGAAATCCCCGGAACGCAGGGTTGCGGGAGAGAATGCGGACCTGCTCGAGACGGGAAACGTTTGGGTCTGCTGCCGCAACCACTTCGAACAGATCAGGCTTGTGCGCGGCCAGATCCAGATAGGTCCGGGTGCGTCCGCCACAGCCAATTCCAGCGAGTTTGAGTCGTTTTGTCATATGACTGGTTTTTCTCACAAACAAAATCGATTTGCGATTCAAAACCGCTTATACAGGCCGAGCCGGCTGACCCCGTGGAGAGGCAACCCAATTCAGCCTCCAGAGGCGGAAGCTTACTTAAAGAAAATACTATATACAGCGGGAGGGGATCCCGCCGGGGCGTCCTCCTGGTTGTTAAAACGGATGCCATAACCCTCATACAGCGCTTTCCCTTCATAAAACCACAAGTCCAACCGGCCCAACGTTTCGGCTGGCCCTGTAAATTGGATGCTTTTGCGGGAAAAGGGGCCAGAGAGGCTTAGCGACTGCCCACCGATCAAGGAACCTTTCTGAAGTTCGAAATATGGGATATTTCTCGATTTCCCGTTCTGGGGGACGTGTTTGAATTTGTAGTCTTTCAAAACGGATTCCAGGCCTTCGAACGGAACGCCCTGAGGGGCAGCCACCCCTTTGAACAGCCGGGTTCCGATCTCGTTTTTTAAAAGAGGAGGCACAATCAGATTGAGCCGATGCGCGGTGCGGGGCAGGGATTCACTTGGGAGTTCCATCGAGTAACTGAAATCCACCCCTTCAGGATTCAGATCGAAAACGATTTCGACAACCGTGTTGTTCGAAAACCTTCCCCGCCAGGTCAAACGATCTTTTTCCTGTTTCAGGGGGGATTCCATTTCCCGGAAGCCAATGTATTTATAGGTTTTCTCCTGTATTTCATGGTTGATCACCTCGAGAACAAAGGGGTCCAAATTGACAGGTCGACCCGCATCCAGGAAAACCAGCTCCAGGGGTTTTCCACTTGCCGAGAGGGTAAACCGGTACTGCGGAGTTTCGTGACGGAAGAGCACGGCAGGCTTGCGGTTCCCTGCTGCCGGTGTCGCAGCCGGTTTGGCACGGGCACGGGATTCCTCGTCGAGGCTGTTCAAGGGCACCGTGACTTCGCGACCGTCCGCGCCCTTGAGGGTGACGGCGTTGTCCTCGACCTTGACAATCTCACCCTCAAACGTGTGCCCTCCGAGGCTCCGCCACGTCTGTGACTGAGCCTGCAAAGAAAGCGAAACGAACAGAAGTGCGGACCAGTGGAAATGAAAGCGTTGGAACATATGCAAAACCTCGTTGAAGTGTGGGTTCTGTCCAAATTAGAAGAAATCCCTCACAATACAAAAGCGAAATCACGCAATTTGTTGCTTTCAACAATTCCGGAATGGCTTTCGGCGCGGCGTTGCGTACACTTTGTCCATGCCCGAGACTCCCGCCATCCAGTACAACGTCCGCGACCGCTCTTTCAAGTACTACATCTTCGATTGGGACAACAACATCCTGCACATGCCCACGAAGATCCACTTGGAGCGGCGCACGTCCGCCGACACCTGGGAACCGATCGCCGTTAGCACCTCCTTCTACGCCGTCGTGCGCAACGACCGCGACACCTACCGTCCTCCGGAGGGCGACTGGGAGCTGGCCTTCCGCGAGTTCCGGGACTTTGCCCACGAGCCCGAAAGCAAGTTCCTCGCCGACACCCGCGACGCGCTCGAGCCGATCATCGCGGGCACCCGCAGCGGCGGCCCCAGTTTCAGTCAGTTCCACAAGGCGCTGGTCGAGGGCCGGCTCTTCGCGATTGTCACGGCGCGCGGGCACCGCTCCGCGACGATCCGGAAGGGCGTGGAGTATTTCATCGAGAACGTGCTGAGCCCGGCGGAGAAGGCCGAAATGCTCGCCAACCTGCGCGGTTACCGCGCCGTGTACAACCACGACGAGGGGTACCTCACCGACGACGAGGAAATCGCCGCCTACCTCTCCCTCAACAAATACCACGCCGTCACCAGTCCGGAATTCCGCAGTCGAATGGGCAATTACGCCCCCGGCGTCGACATCCAGGAGGAGGCCAAACAATTCGCGATCATGGATTTTATGCGGCACGTCTTCCGCATTGTCCGCAACAGTGGCGTGGACAAGCCCATCAGCGTGGGGTTTTCCGACGACGATCCCCGCAACGTCCGCGCCGTGGTGGATTTCATTGAGCGGGAACTGCACCGGGCTTTTCCCTCGGTCAAGTTTGTGGTGTTCGACACCTCGGACGCGGATGTTCCGGACGGGCGGCGGATTGTGGTCTCCGGCCAACTCGAATTTCCCTTCGCGTGAGGGCGGTTACTCGGCGGGCTCGACTTGGGCGAGGGTGTAGGAGGCGATGATGTTTTTCCAGAGGGGAATGGCCGCCTGGAAGAGGGGGAGGAGATGGCGAAGCTGGGTGGCGACTTTTTCCAGGCGGGCGTTTTCGTCGCGGAGGAGCAGGAATTGACGCTGTTGGAGTTGGGAGAGGCCGGAGCAGGCGGCGAGGGTGAAGGCAAGGCTTTCGCGGCGGTTGTAGAAGCGGTCGGGCGGCTCGTCGCCGGTCGCAAGCACGATCACTTGGCGGTGCAGGGCGTAGACCTGGGTGGCCAGTTCCTCGTCCCAGTCGTCGCCGAGGTCATTGTAGGGTTCGATGCCTACGGAATCGTAGGCGTGGAGCTGGAAACGTTGCTGGAGGGTGACGCGGCGCAGGCCGTGGACGAGGATGTTGGCGCGTCCGTCGGGCTGCTGATCGAGCACGCGGGTGATGGTCACGGCGGTGGCGACGGGGTCTGTTTGTTCTCCATCACTGTACACGATCACGAAATCTCCGGTGTCGCGGGGCGAGGCTAGGCAACTGGCCAGCATTTCGCGGTAGCGGGGCTCGTAGAGATGCAGGGCCAGAGTCTCGCCGGGCAAAACGACGAGGGGCAGAGGAAAGAGCGGAAGCGTCTCGGTGGTGTCCATAGATATGTATAGAGGATGGGACGACAACCTTACAAGAAGTGCGGAGTGGGAAGAAGTGACGAGTGACGAATGACGAGTGACGAGTGGGAAGAAATGAGGATTG
>CAZCFM010000023.1:21146-27712 GCA_964497855.1 uncultured Verrucomicrobiota bacterium
AACCTTCCAACCTTCAAACTTTCAAACCTTCAACTCCTCCTCCCCCTTGCGGGAGGATGCGGGACAGAAGGTCCTGAAGTTGTTCGACCTGGAAGGGTTTGTGGATAAAGTGGTCGGTCTCCAGGCCCTCGAAATGGCGGAGACTTTCTTCTTCATCAAAACCGCTCATGACCACGGTGCGCAGTTCAGGACTGATGTCGCGCATGCGGCGCAGGGTCTCGGGTCCGCTGAGGCGCGGCATGGTGACGTCGAGGAGAAGGAGTTGCGGAGGCTCGGAACTGGCGCGGAGGGCCTCGACGGCTTCGCTTCCGTCGGTGAAGGTTCTCACATCAAAGCCCCAGGCCGTCAACACTCGGGCGGTGGTCTGGCAAATGAGGGGCTCATCGTCAACAATCCAGAGGCGTCCCTGTCCGCGGAAGATGGCTGTTTTGGATTTGGCGGGAGATTCGCCGGGTGTGGCGCTGTTCGGGGCGGGCTCGGGGCTGAGGGGAATGACCACGCGGAAGGTGCTGCCAACGCCGACACGACTCTGAACGGAGATGCCGCCTCCGAAACTTTGGACAATTCCCTGCACGGCAGAGAGTCCCAGTCCGCGTCCGGGAAATTTGGTGCTGAAAAAGGGGTCGAAAATGCGGTGTATGGACTCTTCCGCAATGCCAGAGCCGTTGTCGGCAACCTCCAGAATCCAGTACAGGCCACTCTCCCGTTTTGCGGGGGGAAGGAGGTGCTGGAGTTCGGGCGAGTAGAGCTGGGCCGCCCGTGTGCTGATGCGAACCTCGCCGCGTCCTTCAGCCAGGGACTCGGAGGCGTTGAGGATCAACTGGATGATCATTTGTTTGAGCGAGGTGGCCTCTGCGCGGATCATGGCCTCGGGATAGCTCAAATTCCAAACCACCTGCGTGGTGTCCGGCAACTGGTTCTCGCAGACAGGCATGAGGGTTTTGACGAGTTCATCGGCGGCGAGGCGGCGCAAACGCAACGCTTTTTTGCCGGCGTAGGTCAGCATCTGGTCGCATAGCTGCGCCGCGCGGGAGCCGCTCTGCTGGATATCGCGGAGATATTGCCAGGCGGGACTGCCCTCCGGCGCCTGAAGCTGGGCCAGATAGGCGCTGCCCATCATGGCCTGAAGGATATTGTTGAATTCGTGAGCGATGCCTCCGGCAAGGGACGCAATGGATTCGAATTTCTGGGATTGATGGAGTCTGTTTTGCAGGGCACTGCGCTCGGCCTCCGCCGTCTTGGCGTTGCTGATGTCCATGGCAAACCCCTCGATGATTTCGTCTCCGTCCTGGTGGCGTCCGGTGCGGCGGGCGGCAAGACGAAGCCAGAACACCTCTCCATCGCGGCGCTTGAAGCGGGCCTCAAAGTGTGCGACTTCCCCTTTCTCCCGAAGCTCGCGGAGCAAATCCGCGCGCCGGGCGGGGTCTTCATACAGATCTCCCACACTCAAGGTTTCGATGTCGACGTCTGGCGGGTATCCAAAGGATTCGGCCATTTGGGGATTGCAGAAAATATAACGTCCAGAGAAAGTGGAAACGAAAATCCCCACGGGGGCGTGTTCGTAGAGCGATTGGAGCTTCTCTTGGTGGTCGCGCAGCGCGGCGGCATCGGCCAGACGTGCCAGTGCATGTCCCAGATCGTCGCACATTTCTTGAAAGAACAGAAGTCCTGCCGGGCCCTGGATTACGGGAATGGGGGCGGGGAGGCAGAGGGCACCGAAAACGCGATCCCGGAATGACAGACGGCAGCACAGGAAAAGTGGATGCGGATTTTCACCAGGGAGGAGGGCCGACGTGGCAGCTCTGTCAGGGCTGAGCGCGCCCTTGTGGTCAAGCGTTTGCAGGAGGGCGACGGGCAACTGATCGCGTTTGCAGCCGACGGCGACGGGGATCAAAGGTCCCTGGGCTCCGGAAGTGGCGACGTGTGTGATGTGATGGGTTTCAGGGTCCAGCAGGATGATCGTGGATCCCTGATTGCTTAGATGAGAGGACATCACCTCGCATACCCGTTGTATCAGCGTCTGGGGTTCTGTTTCTTCCACAAGAATTCGGTGAACGTGGCGTACGGCATTCAGAAGCACGACATGGGCGCGCTCGCGGGCTTCGCTTTGCTCCGTTCGAGCCACCAAGCGACCCGCCACCAGTCCAAAGATAAAAAAAAGTCCCGTGACAATCGAGCGGACATACAGGGTGCGCCCCGGGTCGTGCTCCATCAGGAGATCGTAGAAGCGACTTCCCGGAAAAAATTGCCAACTAACCCATGCGTCCACCACCCAGGCTAGAATGCCCATGAGGATGCCCAACATGAGGGTTTGGTGTGAGGTTTTCATCAAAATAGTGGAAGGTTTTAAATCCTTAAGTTTCTTTGTAATAAATGGCAAGTAAAATGATAAAGGTTAATGTAAAACGTTTCGATCAGCCTGTGGCGAGTGTCCAAAGCCTTTGCGATAGGCACGGCTAAAGGCACTGGGTTCGCTGAAACCGATGCGTTCGGCGATTTCAGCGATTTTTTTTCCGCCACTCCGTATTTCCTGTCGGGCCAGGTCCAGGCGAAGCTGCAAAAAAACCGCATGTGGGGATTCTCCACGCACCGTGGCAAAGAGCCGACGCAGGTGGGTGGGAGAGGTGCCGACCGCGCGGGCCGTCTCGGTGACGGTGGGAGCGTCCCGCAGGCGTTCACGGTACCAGTGGATGGCTTGCTCAACCTTGAGTGCGGCCCAGGGATCCAAGGCGGTTTCCCGCAGATCCGGGAGTCCCCGCATGGCGATCAACCCCAATTCCGCCCGCACGGACTCCAGCCACAGCCAGGTGCGTGTGCTGGGACGTCGCACTTCCTCCAGGGCTTTCTTCACGGTCGTTTCCGCCCAGCGTAACTCCTCTTTGCGCAGGGGAATCTGCACAGAGCCCTTCTCTCCGAGCACACGCAACAGATGCGGGGAGCCCTCCCAGAAATGAAGGACCATCACCGTGGACCTTTGGCCCGGATCATCGGTCCATCCGTGTTCCGATTCCGGACCGTGCACCCATAAACAGGGGGATAAGGCTCTCCCTTCCGTCCCATCTGACCGCAAGGGACGGGCGGATCCGGAGGCAATGATTTCAAATTCCACCACCCCCCGTTTGTAGGGGGAAACTGGATTGTCGCCGTAACGACGCTCGCCAACCGTAGCATAACGCAACATGAGGGTCTACTCGCAAACAGGTTCGATTTTGTCAAGAAATGGGTCGTCCGGGTCATTCCGGTTTTGTGAATTTTCGAGTAAAAAGGAGACTCAATTTCACCCCAACCTCTGGAGATGTTTATGCAAAAAAGCAAAAGATACCTGATCGTCGGAACGGGCGGTCGCGCCAGCATGTATGTTCGTTACCTGGCCGGGGAGGGGCGGGAACAGGGCCATCGACTGGTGGGTTTCTGCGACACCAATCCGGGGCGCATGGCCTATTACAATCGCGAACTGGTCGAGAAATTCGGGCATAGTCCTGTGGCAACGGCGTCCCCGGAGAATTTTGAGCAGTTGATCCGTGAGGAGAAAGTCGATGGGGTGATCGTGACCACCATCGACCGCACGCACGACCTCTACATTTGCCGGGCGATGGAGGCCGGCTGCGACGTGATCACCGAGAAACCCATGACCACGGACGATGAAAAATGCCGACAAATTCTGCGGGTGCGCGAACGCACGGGACGGAAAATCACCGTCACCTTCAACTATCGTTATGCGCCCCGCAACTCCAAGGTCAAGGAACTCCTGCAGGCGGGAAGCATTGGCCGGGTCACCTCCGTGCATTTTGAATGGCTGCTGAACACCAAACACGGGGCGGACTATTTTCGTCGCTGGCACCGGGACAAACGCAATTCGGGGGGGCTGATGGTGCATAAATCCACGCACCATTTCGATTTGGTGAACTGGTGGATCGGGGCGTCGCCGGAATCGGTGATGGCCATGGGCGGGCTGGTGTTCTACGGACGCGCCAACGCCGAATCCCGCGGACACAAGCTCTTCTACCCGCGCGGAACCGGTTCGGATCTGGCGTCACAGGATCCCTTTGCGCTGGATCTCGCCGCCAACAAAGAACTGAGAGAACTCTATCTGGACAACGAGCAGCACGACGGCTATCAGCGCGATCAATCGGTCTTCGGCGATGGAATTTCGATCGAGGACGATGTGGGTGTGCTGGTGAAATACAACAGCGGGGCCGTGATGAGTTACCACCTCACCGCCTACTCTCCCTGGGAGGGTTTCCGCGTGATGTTCAATGGCACGAAGGGACGCCTCGAGTCGGAAGTGGTCGAAAGCGCCTACGTCAGTGGCGCGGATGACGATCATAACCGCCTGCGCAATGTCAGCGGATCCTCGCCCTTTGAAATTGTGGAGCCGGCCACGATCCTGCTGCGTCCCTTGTGGGGTCCCGTGCAGAAGATCGATGTGCCGGAGACCAACGAAGGCGGCCACGGCGGCGGTGATATCCGCATGTTGCGCGACATCTTCGTGGGCGGGATCCCGGACCCGCTGGGCCGCGCGGCCGGGCACATCGATGGCGCACGATCCATTTTGACGGGTATTGCCGCCAACAAGTCCCTCGCCACGGGCCTGCCGGTGCACATTCGCGACCTGCGCTGTTTGCCGGAGGAGGGGGCTGTACCGTTGATTCTGTGAAGGATGCGCCTTGAATCCAGGGGACAGGAAGGGCAAACAGCGCCAACGGTGCGGTCGCAACCCCGCCGCGCAACGCGCGGTGATTGAGCGCCAACGGTGCGGTCGCATATCAGCCAGGGGTGCAACCCCTGGAACGCAGGGCGGATTTTCGGCGCGGTCTGAAGGACCGCCGCATAATCGGCGGACTGGGGCGCGGGCTTGGGCAACGCATTATGCGGCGGGCCTTCAGCCCGCGCCATGTTTTATTGCCGAGATTCCAGGGGTTGCACCCCTGGCTGGTATGCCGCGCACCGTTGGTGCTGTCAACATCTGCTGTTCGCGGAGCCAGGCGAGGAGCGCGGCCTTGTCGGCGTGATGGCCTTCGAGCTGCTCTTCGTAGGCGCGTGTTTTCCAGTGGCCCAGTTCCGGGCCGGGCGGGAGACCGAGATCCAGCAGATCGCGTCCGCCGATCCACGGGACGGGCAGGGCGCTTTCCGTTTCCCACTCGCGCCGGGCTTCCATGAGGCGCTGATGACTGGCGGTGATGCCATTGCTGCAGAGACAGTCGAGGCGGTGCAGTTCGGCTTCGTCGACGAAAGTGGGCATGGCCACGACTTTGCGCAGGGTGGCGCGGCGCATCTCGGTGACGCTGATGTAGTTCATGTGACGGTCCACCATGCCAGTGACGTCGCGGATCATCGCGTTGGAGAACTTCATGCGGGTCATCCAGCGTTCGGCCATGGCTGCGCCGACCTGCGCGTGGCCGGTGAAGCGGATGCGTCCGTCGTCGTCCACCGTGCGCGTGGCGGGTTTGCCGATGTCGTGCAGGAGGACGGCGAGGGCGAGGGCGGGGGAGGGGTGATCGAGGAGGTTGAGCATCATCAGCGTGTGGGTCCAAACGTCGCCTTCGGGATGCCACTCGGGCGGCTGTTCGCAGCTGCGCAGGTCGAGGAACTCCGGCAGAATGTGGCACAGCAGTCCGCAGGCGTCGAGTTGCTCAATGGCGTCGCCGGGACGCGGGGCCTCGCAGAGGATGCGGACGAATTCCTGGCGGATGCGTTCGACACTGACGCGGGGCAGCAGGTGGGCGCAGTGCAGGATGGCGGCGCGGGTTTCGGATTCCAGTTCGAATCCAAGCACGGCGCTGAAGCGCAGCGCCCGCAGCAGGCGCAGATGGTCCTCCTGAAAACGTTCGGCCGGGTTGCCGATGGCGCGCACGCGGCGCAGGGCCAGGTCCTCGCGGCCGCCTACAAAATCATGCAGGTCGCCGCTGAGGGGATCGAGAAAAAGTCCGTTGATGGTGAAATCACGGCGGAGGGCGTCTTCTTCGGGCGTGCTGGCTTCGATGCGCTCGGGACGCCGTCCGTCGGCACTGCCAATGTCGCGGCGGAAGGTGGCGACTTCAAAGGTCAGATTGTTTTCCAGAACCTGAATGACGCCGAAGGCCTTGCCGATGGCGTGGGTGCGGGGGAAAAGGGCTTCGACCTGTTCCGGGGCGGCGCTGCTGGCAATGTCGATGTCTTTGGCCACGCGGCCCAGGAGAAGATCGCGAACACAACCGCCGGCGAAAAGGGCGTTGAAACCGGCGTCACGGAGGCCCTGCACAACCCGGACAGCCTCCGGAAAACGATTCCGAAGGTCGGAAACGCTGGGCAGGGGGCATTCCGAGCTTCGGAAAGCGGCGGTGGGGTGATGAAAGGGCATGTTGACGGCAGAGAGCGGCAATCCAAACGTCATTTGCTGGGATGGGTGTTCCCTCCTTCTTCAGTTCATGGCGGATTTGACATTGGTGTCAAGAATCATGTCCACATGTCCGGATCAATGTCATCAAATCCGGCACCTTTCAGGATCTCTTCGACCTCGAGGGTTGCGCTTCGCGGAGTGCGGGGGAGTGTGCCCAGCCAATCCCCAACCTTCGACGTTTTCTCCA
>CAZCFM010000023.1:27812-36411 GCA_964497855.1 uncultured Verrucomicrobiota bacterium
GAGCGGACGCCGTGTTTTCCGCGTCGGCGGCTCAGGCCGGCAGAAGCCGGAAGGTCTCGATGGCGAAGGCGCCGAGATCGAGGTCGAAGGCATCCGCACGGGCCGCGTCGGGACAGTCTTCCCATTCCATGAGATCGGTGGGGACGATGCGGAAGCCCTCGGCGAGCAGACGGCCGCGCGCCCTGGCACCGCGCACTTCGATCACACGGACGATGAGACCCTGTCCGGCATCCTCGGCGGCCTTGACCACGGCGAGTTCGAGGCCTTCGCCTTCGACACGGATGGGCAGACGCCATGCGGCACCGTCAAGTCCGGGCAGGGACAGGGTCCCGGCGTTGATCATCGCCGCCTCCGCGCGCACCGGGGCCGTAAAAAGATCGCCGGCGTGGGGCAACAGGCTGTAGGTGAAACGTTGGAGGCCGATGTCCGCCACGGGGTCCGGCTCGGTGGGCGCGCGCAGCAGGGACAACGACAGTTCGCCGTCGCGGCAGGCGTAGCCGTACTTGCAGTCCGTCAGCAGGGCCACGCCCGTGGTGCGTTCGCTGAGATCCGCCCAGCGGTGGCCGCAGACTTCGAACTGCGCGGCGTCCCAACTCGTGTTGCGGTGGGTCGGCCTGCGCACGAAACCGTATTGCATTTCATAGGCGCAGTCGCGGGCGACCAGGGTCGTGGGGAAGGCGACGCGCAGGAGTTTGTGGCGTTCGTTCCAGTCCACCGTGGTGATGAAGTCGAGACGGGCCGAAGCGGTGCGCAGGCGGATGCGTTGTTCAAAGGAGGACTGGCCCACCGTGCCGATGACGCGAAGTTCATCGAATAGCGGGCCGTGTTCCCGGCGGATTTCACAGACGTCGATAGTGCCCAAGGGGGCCATGCGATACTGTTCGTCGATGTCCCAGGCGTCGTAGGTGTGTGGACGGTCTTCGTAGAGGGTGAAGGCGTTGGCCGGGCCGGCGAGAAGTTCGCGGTCGTCGGCGAGCAGGCGCATCGAGACCACGCGGGCCTGGGCATCGAACACATAGCGCACCACGTCGTTTTCCAGCACCAGGCTTTCTTCACGCGAGGCGACTGCGGTCGGCGCGGCGCTCCGCCGCAAGGTGATGGCAGCATGGCCGTCGATGTTCACGCGCACCAGAATGTGCTCGTCGTCCTCCTGACTTTGTAACAACGAGCCCGCGAGGGTTGCCCCCGTCCGGCCGTCGGGCAGGGCGACCAGATCGTCGAAGGCGGTGGCGGATGGATTCAACACGGTGCAGGCAGCGGCGTCGGCACGCAACACGCGGGCGGCGGCGCTTGCGGCCAAGGAAAGAGCATCTTCTGCGACCGCATCGTTCTGGGGAACGGCTTCGGCATACACCTGATGGATGGACGAGCCGGGGATGATGTCATGGAATTGATGGGTCAGCATCGTTTTCCACATGCGTTCCAGTTGCGTGCGCGGATAGAGGTCCTCGCCGGCGACTGCACAAAGCATTTCACAGACGGCTAGCGCCTCTTCGGCGCGGCGGTTGCTGCGCTTGATGCCGGTCTGCGTGGTGTAGGTGGCGCGGTGCATCTCGAAGTACAGTTCGCCCGACCAGGTGGAGAGTTGATCGCGGTAGGTGTCCATGCGTTCCAGCACGGGCTGCGCGTGGCCGAAGGTGAGGGGAGGGCATCCGTTCAGGTCGGCCATGCGCAGGGCGCGTTCCAGGAACTCCTCCTTGGGTCCGCCGCCGCCGTTGCCAATGCCGAACAGGCTGATCGCCTCGTCGGTGATTCCACGTTCTTTAAGACGTTCCTGGGCTTTGACCAGGGCTGCAGGCCAGCAGCGCGCGTTGTAGTCGTTCTCGGGAGGGAAGTGGGAGAGCACTTCGCTGCCATCGATCCCGCGCCAGATAAACGTGTTGTGGGGGAATTCATTCATCCGGTTCCAGGACAGCTTCTGGGTGAGGAAGTAGGGCACGCCCGCCTTGCGCAGGATCTGCGGCAACTGTCCGGAATAACCGAAGACGTCCGGAAGCCAAAGGTTCTTCACCTCGACGCCGAACTCGGTCTTGAAAAAACGTTTCCCGAGCACGCACTGGCGGACCAGTGATTCACCCGACGGGATGTTGCAGTCGGCCTCGACCCACATGGCCCCCTGGATTTCCCAGCGGCCCGCCCGCACGGCGGCTTTGACCTTGGCGTACAAGAGGGGATGGTGTTCCTTGATGAAGGCGTACAATTGCGCCTGTGAGGCCCCGAAGATGTATCCCGGGTAACGGTCGATCAGCCCGATCTGACTTGCGAAGGTGCGCGCGGTTTTGCGGATGGTTTCGCGGAGGGGCCAGAGCCAGGCGGTGTCGATGTGCGCGTGGCCAACGCCGGTGAAGCGGATGTGGCCGGGATCAGCGGCCACTTTCAACAGGGGTGCCAACACCGCGCGGGCCGCCGCGGATCCGGCGCGGTGGTGTTCGCCGACGGCACAGTCGAGGCCCAGCAGAATTTTCGCGCGGCGGGGACTGCCTTCGGGCAACTGCTGCATCAGGTTGTTCAGCAATTCCAATTCAATGAGAAAGTCGTACGTGCTTCGGTCCAGACGGCAGATGCGCAACCGGCGTAATTCGCCTTTGTATTCGCCATGCAGGGCTCTGAACTCGTGGTTGTGTTCGGGGTCGGTGCGCCCAATGCCGAAGAGCTGGTTGGCGGCACCTTCCACCCAGAAGTCCAGGCTTTCTCCACCCTTCACCGGGGCGGGCAGGTGCATGAGGTCCTTGTGGTAGTCCTCGTCGAACACCGAGCCCTTGGTCAGACCGAGCACGGGGCAGCCCTTGTCATCAAACACCGTGCATTCACCGCCGACATCGATCTGAAGCACCACGGTTTCGCCCGCCCAGGAGGCCGGGATTTTTCCCCGACAGTGAAACCAGGCGCTGTCCCAGGCTTCGCCCCAGGTTTCGCCTTCCTGGATCGGCTGGTAGGCCAGGGTCTCACGCTGAGCCCAGGCCACCGGATCTTTGCTGGAGGCGAACTGTACCGTCATCCGCACCTGTTCCTGAGGAGTCAGGACAACTTTGCGCAGATGGGTAAGCAGATTATAAACGCGGGAATGGATGATCGAGGGAGTGAGATGGGCCATGGGGTTTCCGGGAGTGACGTGGGTTCAAGTCTTGTACCTGTGCGTGCTTTTAGCGGCAAATGTATTGGTTGCAATGTGATTTTACCGGGCCCGAAGTGCAAAGCGTGAAGTGGATACGCATGGGGTGAGGGTTTTTCTGCTAAAATCCTCTGGAAGCGCAATCCATGGCGTTTGGTGGTGTTCGCAAAAGTAAAAGAAATATACGCGATAGCCTCGTGGAGAGTTGACCCGTTACTCCGTTCAGATCCCGCCGACCACGGGCACCCAGTCGGGGCGGCGCGGGTCCTGGTGGAAACGGGCGTAATAGTCGCCCTTTTCTTTGTAGTAGCGGCCATACTTTTCCATCTTCTCTTCGTCCAGTGTCACGCCGAGTCCGGGGCCGGTGGGCACGCGGAGGCAGCCGTCCTCGTATTTCATGAGTCCGCCCTGGATGATGTCGTCGGTGAGATAGTGGTAATGCGCGTCGCCGGCGAAGGTCATCTCCGGCAGCGTGCTGGCGGTGTGCAACATCGCCGCGAGTTCAATGCCGAATTCCGCGCCGCTGTGCATGGCCACGCCGAGGTTGAAGGTGCGGCAGATCGCGGCGAGATCCTTCACGCCGCGAGGGCCTTCCCAGTAGTGGAGGTCGGTGAGCACAATGTCCACCGCGCCCATTTTCACCGCCGGGGCGAGGTCGTCGAAACGCGCCGGATACATGTTGGTGGCGATGGGAATGCGCACCTGCTGGCGGACCGCGGCGTTACCGTTCAGGCCCCAGGAGGGATCCTCGAAGTATTCGATGGCGAGGGGCTCCAGGCGGCGTCCGATGCGCACGGCGGTCGGCACCGACCAGACGCCATTGGGATCGATGCGCAGTCCGAAGCCGCTGCCCAGCCGCTCGCGGCAGAGTTCCAGCACGCGGACTTCCTCGTCGGGATCCATCACTCCGGCTTTGAGTTTCATGGCGTTCACGCCGAGGGTTTCGTGCAGCTCGACACACCAGTCGGCCAGATCCTCCGCGCAGGTGTCGTCGCCGCCCTGGGGCCGGTCGTAGCGCCAGAACAGGTAGGCAATAAAGGGAATGCGCTCGCGGATCGAACCGCCCAGCAAATCACTCACCGGACGTCCCAAGCACTTGCCCTGGATGTCCAGACAGGCCATTTCGATGGCGGCGTAGAGACGTGCGTTGGACATGTAATAGATGGAGCGCAGGACGCCGAGTTTGATGCGCTCCAGGTGGAAAGGATCGAGGCCGATCACGCGCGGTTTCAGCTTTTGCAGAGCGGCGCACTGGTCGCCGCCGCCGACTTCGCCCAGGCGTCAACCCCGGACGCAGGAATCGTGGCGGTATAGCTTTGGCTGGAGGTGGAGAGGGAAGAGAAGTTCAACCCCGTGCTGGTGATTCGGAAAAGGAAGGACCGGGGTGTTCCCGCACCATCCATCGTAATGATGGATTGTTCGGAGCCGATGGCCGAGGTTTTGATGATGGCCTCAAAGCTAAAGGCTCCGTTCGCTCCAGTGACCTCCGTGGGAGCGACTTTAACCAGGGTCCGGAAACCATCGTCGCTTCCACCATTGGTATTCGCCGCGTTGCCGAAGCCGGTCAACCCGGCGGCGGTGACGGCACCGGATTGCGTGGTGGTGGCATCGCCTGCTCCGCTGCCAATCCCTTCCGCCGTCAGGGAACGGGGCGTGGCCGCGCTGCCATTGGCGGCGGTCGTGGTGGAACCCGCAGCTTCATTGAATTGCCAGAGGTGCAGGGTGTTGGCGTCGGTGGTGTAAGGGCCGATAATGACGGCAAAGGACACGAGCGGCATGGCTAGCAAAGCCGCTGCAAGCATATGGGGGGATTTGATCATGTTGAACTCCTGAACGGGTAGGGTGGGTGTTTCTTTCCAAACGTAACTCGAATATCCTAAGGAGGAACCTCTGCCCGAAGTGCCCCTGTTGATCCCACCGGAAACGGTTATCCTCCGTCCCTCCAGCGATCTCCTGTATGTGGAAGACCCGGCCCTGCGCCGATCCCTGGCCTACATCCGCGAGCACGGAACGACGCGCATCACCGTGCCCGACGTCGTGGCGGCCTCCGGCGTGAACCGCCGCCTGCTGGAAAACAAATTCAAAGGGATCCTGCACCGGACCATTCTCGAGGCCATCCAACAGACCCATGTGCAAGTGGCGCTCCGCATGTTGCGTGAAACAGACGTGAAGATCACCGACATCTGTTACGACGCCGGTTTTGCGAACCCGCAGCGCTTCAACGAAACCATCCGAAACGAAACCGGCCTCACCCCGCTGGCCTATCGTAAACAACATCAGAGGGGATAGGGAAGAGAAGAAGAAGTGCGGAATGCGGAGTGCGGAGTGCGGAGTGGGGGAAGAGTGACGAATGACGAATGACGAGTAGGGAAGAGTGGAAGAGAAGAGTTTCTGGTTTCTTGTTCCTGGTTTCTTGGTTCACGTTTTTGAGTCCTGTAACCTGGACGGGAGTTCCGCTGGAGCGGAAACCTGAAACTTGAAACCTGGAACCAGAAACCTGGAACCAGAAACTTGGAACCAGAAACTTGGAACCAGAAACTTGGAACCAGAAACTTGAAACCAGAAACTTGAAACCACATCAAGGTTTTCAAACGAGCAAGGCGACGTCGTTGGCTTCGAGATGCAGGATTTGGGAGGGCGGGCGCTGGCGGAGGAGGTCGGTGGCGGGCGCAGACAGGGGCAGGATCACGGATTCGTCCCGGTGGTTGATGACAAAGCGGAGGATGTCGCCGTTGGGATGGATACGTTCGATGCATTCGACGCCTTCGACGCTGGGGTAGGGGCGTGGAAGGGGCAGTTCGCGGCAGAGCGCGGAGAGCAGGGCGTCGTCAAGCCAGGTGCCGACATGAAACACGGCGCCTTTTCCGAGGGGACGGCGGGTGATCGCGGGAAGGCCGCTGAGATGACGTCGGGTCCAGGTGCCGACGACGCTGGTGCCCGGATCGGGTTCAAGCACTTCGTACCAGAGGCTGCTGCACAGCTCCTGGCCGTCGATGTCGATGCACAGGGGGCGGGAATCGGAGGCGTTTTGTTTGCCGTACTCGATGACCGTGGTGCCGGTGAGGGCGCGCAGGGGGCCGGGAAGGGTTTCGGCGATCACGTTGTTGTTTTCGTCCTTGCAGCCCGCGCGCGGACCGACCACGAGGATGCCGCCGGATTCTACCCAGCGCTGTAGGTTGGGTAACCAGTCGGCTCGGAAGAGGGGCATGTGGGGGAGGAAATAGACGGCGATGCCGTCGAGGTCGTCGGAGGGATGCACGATGCCGACGGCGTGGTGGCGGCGAAAGAAAAACGCGTGGAGGCTTTCGGCGACTTGGCGGGGGCCAGGCAGACCGTGGTGCAGGGCCTGGTGTCCGTAGGTGGCGTCGAAATCGGCACCGGCAATGGCCAGATCGATGCGGACGGAGGATCCGAGCAGTCGCGGACCGAGGAGTTTCAATTCCTGTCCAAGACGGGCGGTCTCCTCGTAGCGTCGGCGGGGGATGTTGTCGTGGTCGAGAATTCCGCACCAGTATTCCTCTGCGCCGAAGCGGCAGCTGCGCCAGCGGAAAAAGAGCAGGGAATCCGCGCCGTGGGCGATGGAGGTGAGGGCCATGCGCCGCATTTCGCCGGGCTCGGGGGTGTCGTGCAGGTAATGAGTTTGCCCGCCGGGGCCGGATTGTTGTTCGGGGACAATGAAGTTTCCGGAAAAGGCGCGGACGTGGTCGAGATTGAAGGCCTGGGATGGGGCGCGATGGGTGGGGTCCCAGCAAAAAAACGGGTAGGAATCGTAGCCGAGAAAGTCGAGGTCGCGGCTGAAGTCTCCGCGGTAGTCGATGGAGGCAAAACAGCCGTTGTGGGTGATCCAGGCGCGGGGTTGGAGGCTGCGGAGGATGTCGATTTGTTCGCGCTGGAAACGGGTCACGCCCCAACTCAAAAAGCGATGATAATCGAGGACGTGGGCGGGGTTGAGGTGGGTGGGGCGGTCGCGGCGTGGCGTTTCGATGTCGTCGAAACCGGCATAGGCCATGGCCCAGAAGTCGGCGCCCCAGGCGCGGTTGAGGGCGGAGATGTCGCCGTTGAATTTGGCGTGGAGGAATTCGCGGAAGGCGTTCTGGGCGTCGGGCGAGTGGTCTTCGGCGAAGTGGCAGTGGAGTTCGTTGTCGGTTTGCCAGCCGATGACGTGGGGGTTGTCGGCGTAGTGTTCGGCGAGGGCGCGGGTGATGCGGCGGCTGTGTTCGCGGAAGAGGGGGCTGAAGTGGGAGGCGTGTTGGCGGGAGCCGTGGCAGAGGGGGCGTCCGGAGTCGTCGACGCGGAGGATGTCGGGATGGGCGCGGGTGAGCCAGCGGGGAGGGGTGGCGGTGGGGGTGCAGAGGATGGTGGAGATGCCGGCGGCGCCGAGGCGGGCAATGGCGTCGTCCATCCAGTCAAAAGAGTAGGTGCCGGGGGTGGGTTCGAAGAGATGCCAGGCGAATTCGCCCATGCGGACGGCATTGAACCCGGCGGCGGCCATGCGGGCGGCATCGTGTTCGCGGGTGGGGGCGTCCCAGTGTTCGGGGTAGTAGCAGGCACCGTAGAGGAAGGTGGGAAGCGGGAGGGGGCGGCGGTGGTGAAGGGGGGGCATGTGGGCAGAATATGGGGGAAACGCAGGGGGCGCAACGGTATTTATCAGAATGAATAGGCGATGTTCAGCATCGAGGTGAGGCGGTAGTCCTCGCCGATGAGGGGGCTGTCGCGCCAGGTTTCGTCGAGGAATTCGCAGCGGACGAGGAGCATGGCGGACCAGGGCGGGGAGAAACGCCAGAGAACGCGGCCGCCGACAAAGGGGTGGATGGAGTTGCCGGGGTCGTAGGCGGGGCGGTCCGGGCGGCTTTTGGATTCGGGGACGCCGACGACGTAGGAGGTCCAGTTGTCGTCCTGGAGGTGGATGCCGAGGGACAGGTCGCCGGAGATGGGGTTGCGGGGATGGCCGATGCTGCGGACGAGGGCGATGCTGCTGAGGTTGCCGTCGTGTCTGCCGAGCAGGTCGGAGTCGGTGGAGAGGACGAGGTGGAGGTCGGGAAGGAGTTCGCGGGAGGCGTCGAGACCGAGGAGGAAGGTGTAGTCGCGGTCGCCCATGCCTTGCAGAATTGCGGCGTCGTCTTCTTCATACGCGGGGAAATCGACGATGCCGTGCAGGGCGAGATTCCAGCCGGCGAGTGTGGTCAATTTCCAGCGCAGGAGGGGGCCGAACCATTCCAGGCGTTCGCCGCGGTAGGAGGCGTAGGGGAGGACGGAGATGTCGCTGTCACTGCCTTTGTAGGGCATGGAGTCGCTGCGCAGGAAAAGTCCGGCGGACCAGGGAGAGGGGCGTGGGCGGGCGGGAGCTTGGGCGTTCGCAAGGGGGGCGAGCTGGCAGAACAGGGCGCAGAGCAAAAGGGTCTTCACAGAATTTCCTCGGTTGGGGGAACGGCAGAGCAGGCCAACCTTCCGGGAAGGGGCGCAGAAGTCAAATAGATTCCGGAGATG
>CAZCFM010000024.1:0-34147 GCA_964497855.1 uncultured Verrucomicrobiota bacterium
AAGGGTTTTCGTCGGCGGAAGTGGTGGCGGAGTTCGAGAAACAGGGGGAGGTTCCAGTGTCCGAACGACTGCACAAACGCGATGCGGTGTTCACGCGGGGCGTTGCGGTGGGAAGTGGCGAGTTCCTGCAGGGCCTGATGGAGGAACACAAGAGCTGTTTTGGGCCGAAACGCAAGAAAGCGGGCAAAACGATCAAAGGCGGCTGGGTGGGAATGAAGTCGTTGCGGCAGGTGAAGTAAGTTCCGAGAGTCGGAACAGACCAACCGGATGCTTTCCGAGGATCGGAACAGGCGAACCGGAGGCTTTCCGAGGGTCGGAATAATCCTGGAGGCCTGTAAGGAATGAGTATGTCATTCGATTTGGTTCTATGAAATCCATCAGACGAGTTTCGGTTTTTCTTCTCATCCTCCTCCCTATTATCTTTATGTCCTGTCGCAGTCCAAATCCAATTCGCAGCGAATCCTTTGTCGATCTCCCCCGCTTTATGGGAGACTGGTATGTGATGGCAAACATTCCCACGTTTCTCGAGAAAGATGCGTGGAATGCGATTGAAAATTATGAGCTTCGGGATGACGGCGTGATCGCGACAACCTTCACGTTCAATAAAGGCACTCCAGATGGTCCCCGGAAAGAATTTCACCCCAAAGGATTTGTTCGAGACCCTGAAACGAATGCTCTCTGGGGCATGCAGTTTGTCTGGCCCTTCAAGGCGGAATATATTGTGGTTTATGTGGACGATGCGTACACCGAAACGATTATCGGCCGGAGGAAACGCGATTATCTTTGGCTGATGACGCGGAGTCCAGATCATCCCGAAGATCGAATTGCCGCCATGATCGATCTTGCTGTGGAGGAGGGCTACGACCGCAGCAAAATTCAGCGCGTACCGCATGCCTCGAAACCGGAGTGATCTGGGTTTGCCTGTTGACTATTTCGCGAGACGGCGGATTGCTTCTGGAAATAGACGATGTTCCTGGACGAGAATGCGGGCGGAGAGGGTTTCTTCGCTGTCGTTGTCGAACACGGGAACCACGGCCTGGGCGAGAATTGGGCCCGCATCGAGTTCGGGGGTGACGATATGGACGGTGCAGCCGCTGAACTTGACCCCGGCGTCGAGGGCCTGGCGCTGCGGGTGCAGACCTTTGAAGCTTGGGAGCAGGGAGGGGTGGATGTTGAGGATGCGGCCCGCGTAGCGCTCAATAAAATACGGCGTCAATATGCGCATGAACCCAGCGAGCAGAATCCAATCGCAGTTCGCGGCATCGAGGGCGTCCCCGGCGGCGCGTTCGAAGGCTTCGCGGTCGCTTTTGCAGTAGGGGAGCTGGAGGGCGGTCACGCCGTGGTGACGGGCGATGTCGAGCACGGGGGCCTCGGCGCGGTCGCTGACCACGAGGTGGACCTCGGCGTCGAGGCTGCCGGCTTCGATTTCCCGCTGGATGGCCTGGAAATTGGATCCGCGCCCGGAGGCCAGGACGCCAAGACGTGTTTTCATGCCCAGGGGACTTTCACGTCGATGCGCCCGTTGTCGGTGACGTGGCCGAGCAGGGCGGCTTCGGGAAGGGCCGCGCGGGCGGCGGCGAGGTCGCCGGGGGCCACGACAATCATCCAACCGATGCCCATATTGAAGGCGTGGATGGCGTTTTCGAGGTCGATGGCGGATACGATGCGGCGGGCGGCGGGGTTTTTCCACACGGGCAGGACCAGGTCGGCGCCCATGCCATCGCCGAGGATGCGGCAGAAGTTGCCGCGGATGCCGCCGCCGGTGATGTGGGCCATGCCGTGGGGGCGGATGCCGGCGTTGCGGAGGGCCATGACTTCGGGGTAATAGACGCGGGTGGGGGCGAGCAGGTCGGGGATCAGCGCGTCGGGAATGAGATCGGGGTCGTTGGCCATGAGTTTGCGCACGAGGCTGAAGCCGTTGGCGTGGATGCCGTTGGAGGGGATGCCGAGGATCGCGTCGCCCACCTGGACCTCCTTGGGATCGAGGATTTCGTCCTTTTCGGCGACGCCAACGACAAAGCCGCTGAGTTCGAGAATGTTTTCATGGACGAGGCCGGGCATTTCGGCGGTTTCCCCGCCGGCGAGGATGCAGTCGCAATCGGCCAGGGCGCGGGTCAAACCGTCGATCATGCGGGCGATGGGGGCTTCGGAGACGTTGTGGATGCCCACGTAGTCGAGGAAGAGCACGGGCAGGGCGTTGGAGGTCAGCACGTCGTTGACGTTCATGCCCACAAGGTCCATGCCGGCGACTTCGGGCATGTCGTGTTTCATCAGCAGTTCGATTTTGGTGCCGACGCCGTCGCAGGAGACGAGGATGACGGGTTTTTTCCAGGGGCTGAGGTCGAAACTGGCGGCAAAGAGGCCAAAGGACTGCATGAGTTTGTGTTTGGTCTCGGTGCGGGTGCGGAGGATGGCGATATCGTCGACGAGTTCGTCGGCTTTTTCGGTGTCGACACCGGCGTCTTTGTAGGAAAGGTTTTGCTTTTTCATAGGGGTGGGCTCAGGGCCGGGTTTGGGGGCGCTGCGGAAGGGGGAGGGGGAGTTGCTGTTGAGATTTGGCGGAATCATTGCGTTCCATTTCGATGGCGCGCAGGTATTCGGGGGTCACATCGCCGGAAACGTAGATGCCGTCGAAGCAGGAGGATTCGCATTTGCCAATCGTGGGGTTGCCGCGTTTGATGGCTTCTTCGAGGTCGGCGAGGTCCTGATAGATCACGCCGTCCGCGCCGATTTCCTTGGCGACCTGCTTTTCGTTGCGTCCGTGGGCGATGAGTTCGTAGGAGGCGGGCATGTCGATGCCGTAGACGTTGGGATAGCGCACGGGCGGGGCGGCGGAGGCGACGTAGACTTTCCGGGCTCCGGCTTCGCGGGCCATTTGCACGATCTGCTGGGAGGTGTTGCCGCGCACGATCGAGTCGTCCACCAGCAACACGCTTTTGCCTTCGAATTCAAGGGGAATGGGGCTCAGTTTTTTGCGGATGGAGTTGCGGCGCTCCTTTTGTCCCGGCATGATGAAGGTGCGGCCGATGTAGCGGTTTTTGATGAAGCCTTCGCGGTACTTGATGCCGAGGTGATAGGCAATGGGCAGGGCGGCGGTGCGGCTGGTGTCGGGAATGGGAATTACAACATCGACCTGCACGTCGCGCCACTCGCGGAGGATCTTGTCGGCGAGGGTTTCGCCCATGCGCAGGCGGGCCTTGTAGACGGAGACTCCGTCGATGATACTGTCCGGGCGGGCCAGATAGACAAATTCGAACACGCAGGGGTGGAGGCGGGGATTTTCGGCACATTGTTGGGTCAGCAGGCTGCCATCGACGCCGATGAGCACGCATTCTCCGGGCGCGATATCGCGCAGGAGGCTGTAGCCGTTGGCGGTGAGGGCGACGCTTTCGCTGGCGACCATGTGGCTGACGAATCCGCTGGCCTCCTGGCGGCGTCCGAGCACCAGCGGGCGGATGCCGAAGGGGTCGCGGAAGGCGAAGACACCGAAGCCGAGAATGATGCCCACGGCCGCGTAGGCACCGTGGCAGCGGGCATGAACCCCTCGCACCGCCTCGAACACATCGTCCACGGAGAGGCGGAGTTTGCCGCGGACGGCGAGTTCGTGGGCGAAAATGTTGAGCAGCACTTCGGAGTCGCTGTTGGTGTTGAGGTGGCGGAGGTCGTTGGTGAAGAGTTCTTCCGTCAGTTGCCGCGTGTTGGTCAGGTTGCCGTTGTGCGCCAGCACGATGCCGTAGGGCGAATTGACGTAGAAGGGCTGGGCCTCCTGACAGTTCGAGCTGCCGGCGGTGGGGTAACGGCAGTGGGCTATGCCCATGTTGCCGACCAGATTGCTCATTTGTTCGGAGTCGAAGACGTCGCGCACCAGACCGTTGTCTTTTTGCAGGTACACGCGGTTGCCGTCGGAGGTGGCGATGCCGGCGGCGTCCTGGCCGCGGTGCTGGATCATCAGCAGAGCATCGTAGAGGGCGAGGGCGGCTCGGTCTTCAGGACGGGTGACGACTCCGGCGATTCCGCACATGGTCAGGCCATCCGGGAGGGTTGGTGACCGCGACACGGGTCTGCGGCAATAACGGTGGGGATCGGTGCAGAAAAATCCTGGTGCATGCGCGCCTAGAGGGTCCGGGGTGGGGGAATCAAAGGAAAGGCCGTCTTATATGCCGCGTTCATCCGCGTTCAAGTACGAACTAAAATTTACAGCAGCCGGGCCAGGTCCGCAGCGGACAGGCCCTCGATGTGCAGGCATTTGTCGCGGCTGTGATCCCCGGAGACGAGGCGCAGTTGTCGGCGGGGCAGGTCGAGGCTCGCGGCCAGGAACAGCCGGAGAGCCTCGTTGGCTTTGTTGTCCACGGGCGAGGCTTGCAGGCGGACGCGAAGGGCTTCGCCCGCAACCCCGGCGATCTCCGTGCGGCTGGCGCGGGGCACGACGCGCACGCGCAGGAGACAGCCGTCGGGGGTGTCCTCGGCCCAGGCCATTGTTACAGGCGATGGGGCTTGGGCAGAACTTTGTCGGTCAGGGCCCCTTCGCTGGCGGAAGTGACGGTTGCCGCGAACTTGGCGAGCACGCCACGCGTCACGCGGGGTTTGGGCAGTTTGACCTTTTTGAGGCGTTCCTTGATTTTCTTTTTCGAAACGTGCAGGTTCAGTTCCTGTTTTTCGGCGTCGATGGAAATGATGTCGCCGTCCTCCACGACCGCCAGCGGACCGCCGATCGCGGCTTCCGGGGTGATGTGTCCGACCACAAAACCATGACTGCCGCCCGAGAAGCGTCCGTCCGTGATCAGGGCCACGTCTTTACCGAGGCCCTTGCCCATGACAGCGCTGGTGGGCGAGAGCATTTCGCGCATTCCGGGGCCGCCGACCGGGCCTTCGAAGCGGATGACGATGACGTGACCTTTTTCGATGCTGCCGTCCAGAATCGCGGTGAGTGCGGTTTCCTCGGAGGCGAACACTTTGGCCGTGCCTTTGAAATAGAGGCCTTCCTTTCCGCTGATCTTGGCCACGGACCCTTCCGGCGCAAGGTTGCCGCGCAGGATCACGAGATGGCTTTCCGGCTTGATGGGATTGGAGAAGGGGCGGATGATGTCCTGTCCTTTGGGATAGGCTTTGACCTTCTTGAGATTTTCGGCGAGGGTTTTGCCGGTGACGGTCAGGCAGTCGCCGTGCAGCAGGCCCTTTTGCAAGAGCATCTTCATCAGAGGTTCGATGCCGCCGATTTTCACCAGCTCGTTCATCACGTATTTGCCGCTGGGCTTGAGGTCGGCGAGCACGGGGACGTTTTTGCCAATGCGGGTGAAATCGTCGAGTTCCAGTTTCACGCCGGCGGTCCAGGCCATGGCCAGAAGGTGGAGGACGGCATTGGTGGATCCCCCGAGGGCGCAGACGATGGTTATGGCGTTTTCGAAGGCCTTTTTGGTCATGATGTCGCGCGGGGTGATGCCCTTGGCGATGAGATCCATCACGGCCTCGCCGGCCTTGCGGCAATCCACTTTTTTGTCATTGGAAATCGCGGCCTGCGAGGAAGATCCGGGCAGACTCATGCCGAGGGCTTCGATGGCGGAGGCCATGGTGTTGGCGGTGTACATGCCGCCGCAGGAGCCGGGTCCGGGAATGGCGCATTCTTCAATCTGCTGAAGTTCCGCGTCGTCGATTTCGCCGCGGGCGTGGGAGCCCACCGCCTCGAACACCGAGACGATGTCGACGTCCTTGCCTTTGTGTTTGCCGGGAAGGATGGTGCCGCCATAGACAAAGACGGCGGGACGGTTGAGGCGGGCGATGGCCATCATGCAGCCGGGCATGTTCTTGTCGCAGCCGCCGATGGCCACGAGTCCATCAAACATTTCGCACCCACTGACGGTTTCGATGGAATCGGCGATGACTTCGCGGGAAACCAGCGAGTAGTGCATGCCGTCGGTGCCCATGGAGATGCCGTCGGAGATGGTGATGGTGTTGAAGATGACGCCCTTGCCGCCGACGGCATCCACACCCGCGCAGGCCTCCAGGGCCAGCTTGTCAATGTGCATGTTGCAAGGTGTGACCATGCTCCAGGTGGATGCGATGCCGACCTGGGGTTTTTTGAAATCCTCGCGGCTGAAACCGACAGCGTGCAGCATCGCGCGACTGGCGGCGCGGGCTGGCGTTTCCGTGATCTGCGACGAATAGGGGCGGTTGCAGGCCGAGCATCCGCCACAGGAACTGGCGGCGGCGGTTTTCTTCTTTTTGGAGGGCATGGGCTGGTCCTTGGATGGGATGAACAGAAGGGTGGACCTTTTAGCGCATTCGGACTGCTCCGGTCCAGCGAAAAGCCGAATTTTGATTCCATGCCGGATATTTTGTGGACAAGCGCGGGGGGGAGTGTTACCTTTGTCTCATGGTTGACCGGAATCACGTCTTGAAGCAGATCGCGCGCGCTGTGACGCGCTGGGGATGGGGAGGGTTGGTGTTGCTGGCCCCCCTTTGCCTTTCGGCTCAAACCCAGGGTGCGGGCATCCGCGTCCCTGAACGCGATGAGAAGGGCGTGATGACGTCCCTGCTCACGGGCGAAAAAGCGCGTTTGTTCCCCGGAAAGCCGGTCATGATCGAAGGGCTTGTTATTCGCTTTTTTGAGGCTGACGGGGAAACCGTGCGCATGAAAATGGAGTCCCCGAGCTGCGAGTATGACGATCGGCGCGGACGCGCGATCTCGGAGGACAGCGTCCGCATCAGCGGTAATGGTTTTGACATTCGAGGCAAAGGCTACGTATACACAGCCCGTGATCAACGCATGGAAATCAACAGCCAGGTCAAGGTCACCCTGACCCAACTTCACCGTCCGAACTCGATTCTCCCCAGGTCCAACAGCTCTCCCGATCCAACCCCATGAAATTTCTTCTCCTGCTTCCGATTCTCACGGCTTTCGTCCTGTCCTCGGCTTTCGCCCAGCCCGCGGCGCCGGCGGAAGGGGACCGCGTCACTGAAATCACGAGTGACAAGCTCCTCTTCGACTACGCGAAAAAACTCGCGGTGTTCACCGGGAATGTAGTGGTCGCCGATCCGGACATCCACATCACGGCGGACAAGATAACCATTTACCTCGACAAAGACGATCAGGTGGAGAAAATCGTTTCCGAGGGGCGTGTGGTGATCAAGATGGAGGGCATGCACAGCCGCAGTGGCCGCGCGGAGTATACGCCGGGCGATGGCAAGGTGGTGCTGGAGGATCGTCCACAGGTTTCGCGTCAGGGTTCCATTTTGCAGGCCGAGGAGAAAATGATCTACTGGCGGCTGGAGAACCGTCTTGAAGCCAACAATGTCCGCATGTTGAATTTCCAGGAGGACGGGCGTGACCGCAATCTCTTCCCCTGATCATTCAGCAACCGGCGCGGTTGCCGAGATGGCCCCGGTGATTCGCACCGAGGGCCTGGTCAAGATTTACAATGGCAAGCGGGTGGTGAACGAGGTCGATGTGACCGTGAACCGCAACGAGATCGTGGGGCTGCTCGGTGCCAACGGCGCGGGCAAGACCACCACGTTTTATATGATCACCGGACTGATCCGTCCGGAGGAGGGCCGGGTGTTTTTTGACGACACGGACATCACCGCGATGCCGATGTACGCCCGCGCCCGGCTGGGCATGGGCTATCTGGCGCAGGAACCCTCCATTTTCCGCCGCCTTTCGGTCGAAGAGAACATCAAGGCCATTTTGGAGACGCTTCCGCTGAGTCCCGGGGCGCGCCGCGAACGCCTCGACAAACTGCTGGAAGACCTCAAAATCAGCCACCTGGCCAAACAGATGTCGCTGACCCTCAGCGGGGGCGAACGTCGTCGGCTGGAGATCGCCCGGGCGCTGGTCACGGAGCCGGCCGTACTTTTGTTGGATGAACCGTTCAGCGGAGTGGACCCCAAGTCTGTCAATGATGTACAAGAGATCATTCTTGAACTGAAAGACCGAGGCATGGGCATTTTGATAACCGACCACAACGTACGTGAAACCCTGACGGTGACAGACCGTTCCTACATCATTTTCGAGGGGAAGGTCCTGCGTGAAGGCACGCGGGATTTCCTCATCAACGATCCGGTGAGTCGCGAGCTCTATTTGGGCGAGCGATTCTCCATGTAACCCAAACCCCCCAATGGAGGAAATCGCATGAACATCACGGTAACCTGTAGGCATATGGAAATGAGCGACGCCTTGCGCAACCACGCAACAGCGCGTGTACAGGAAGGTCTCGCTGAATTCACCCGGGTGACGGATGTGCACGTGATCCTCGAAGTCCAAAAGAAGATCAATCACATCGCGGAAATCGACGTCCGCGGCAAAAACCACATCCATATCGAAGCGGATGAAACGACGACCGATATGTATGCGAGCATTGACGCCGCCGTGGAAAAAGCGGCCCGTCAGTTGCGTCGTCTGCGCGACAAAATCCAGGACCACAAACATGTGGTCGGCCTCGGTGAAGTCGAGGCGGAAACGACCTGACCCCGCGCTGTGCGTTTTGTTCAATCCTCCGCAAGCCGGGGGATTGAACAAACGCGGCCCCTTTTTTTTCTCCCCAAACCCATTGCGAGTGCCATGCCTGTAACCGTCGGCGAGTTTCTTCGACATGCCCAAACCCTGATGCCCGTCACTCTCTACACGGGCGAAGAATTTTTGGATCGCATCATTCTGGAGGAGGCCCTCAACCGCCCCGGTCTGGCGCTGGCTGACTTTTATCAGTATTTCGCCAACAAGCGGATTCAAGTGTTCGGCCTGGCGGAAATGACCTATCTCAAGTCCTTGCCCGTGCTGGAACGCGAGGCCCGCTTGGACCGGATGTTCGAGTGCGAGATTCCCTGCGTGGCGCTGACCCGCAATCGCACGGCGCCGCCGGAGCTGGAGCGCGCGGCGATGAAGTTTGGGGTGCCCATCATCCGCACCACCCTGATCACCAGCCGCTTTGTCAATTTGGCCACTCTGGCCATGGAACATTTGACCGCCCCCTTGCTGAAGTATCCCGGCACGATGCTCGATGTCATGGGCGTGGGTGTGTTGATCGAGGGGACTCCCGGTATCGGCAAGAGCGAAGCCGCTCTGGGCCTGATTGAGCGGGGCTATAGTCTGGTGGCCGACGATGTGACCCTGATCCGGCGGGATGCCCAGGGGCAATTGATGGCCACGTCCAGCGAAATGACGCGCTACCACATGGAAATCCGAGGGCTGGGCATCATTCACGTTCCGGGCCTGTTTGGCATGGCTTCGGTGACCCTCGAACACCGCCTGGACATGATTGTTTCGCTGTATCCGGCGGACCCTTCCCGTGAGGGCGACCGATCGGGACTGGAGAAAAAGACCCGGAAACTGCTTGACCTTCCCGTTCCGCTCGTAGAATTACCCGTCGCTCCCGGTCGGGACATGGCCGGGGTGATTGAAGTGGCGGCCATGAACCAGAAACTCTCCCATCTGGGTCACGAAGCCGCCAAAGAATTTGACCATCATATTATCCGCACGCTGCAGCGGAGACGCCAAGTGCAGCAAACCCGCAACCGATGACCGCTGTATCTCCCATCACGAAAGACTTCACCATAGGAAACGAGTATGGACTCCATGCCCGGCCTGCGGCGTTGTTTGTCAAATGCTGCAGCAAATTCCAGGCGACGGTGGAAGTCGAAAAAGACGGCATGGCGGTTTCCGGAAAAAGCATCATGGGCTTGCTGACTCTGGAAGGGCATCAGGGCAGTGTGTTGACCGTCCGGGCCGCAGGAGCACAGGCTGCGGATGTGATGCAGGCGCTGACCGAATTGATGGACTCCAATTTTGGCGAGTGAGAGGGATTGCCTTTCCGGAAAAAAACGGGGAAGCTAGAGGCATGGACACCCTGAATACCCGCCAACAGCAATGGATGCGTCACGCAGCGCGTGTGCGTTTGCGGGTGAATCTCGGCTGGTGGTGGGAGCTGTATTTGCGCTTTGCACTCGCCGGGTCTGCGCTGGCCGCGCCGGGGTGGATGGTCGCACGCGCCTTCGGCAGGCCAGGGTGGATTCCTGCGTCAATCTGGGCGGGATGGATGCTGCTGACCGCGGTTGGGGTCTGGCTTGGGGTGCGGAAACGCTTTTTGTCGCTGGAAGCGGCGCTGGCGCGGGTCGATCTTTCGCTGGGCTTGCAGAATCGACTGGTTTCGGCCTGGGAGGGGGCGAGCGAGTGGCCCGTATGGATTGAAAATCCGCCCCCGCCGGTGATCTGGAAGCCTGCGACCCTGATTCTGCCCCCGCTGTTGAGCCTGAGTTTTCTGGCGATGGGCATGTGGCTGCCGCTGCCCCGGAAGGACCTTCCGCCCCTGGCCCTGAAGTCGGAGCCTCCGGAGTGGCGGAGTCTGGAGACCTTGGCGGAAGAGCTGCGTCAGCGGGAACTGGTGGAAGAACAGGCCCTGGAGGCTCTGGAGGAAAACGTGGCGGAGTTGCGCGCCAAAGCGCCGGAAACGTGGTACCGTCCGGGGTCCATGGAGGCGACCGCCCAGTTGCGTCAGCAGGTGCGCAACGACGCGATGCGCCTGCAGGATGCCTTGCAGAAGACCGGGGCGATGTTGCAGGAGATGAAACGGGAACTTCCAGAGGCTGGACAGGAGCGCCGCGAGGAGCTGCGCGAGATGTTGCAGCAGATGATGTCGCAGCTCGGCGATGCGGCGATGCCGCTGGATGCGAAAATGTTGCAACAACTCCAGGCCCTCGATATGGAGGCGCTGGCCCAGATGGACGGGGAGCGCTTGCAGGAAATTCTCGATCAACTTGAGGGTGGCGCGGACGGGTTGGGGGAAGCGCTGGCCCAGGCCGGTCTCGATGGCCAGCCCGGTGAGCCCGGTGGCGTGGGTCGCGGCGGTGATCCCTCTCCCCTTGCGTTCTCGAAGAATGCCTCCGAGCTGAACGCGGCATTGCCCCTGGCGCTCCAAAACCCAGACGCCCAGCGGGCCGCCATTGGCGACCTGCTCGATGTCAAGGAGGGTGAGCACGAAGAGGCGGCGGATACCCGGGGAACAACGGGTGGCAGCATCAGCGAACGCGGCGGCGCGGGGGCCGTGGTCTGGAAAGCCGATGTGCTTCCAGCCGAAAAGGACATTTTGAAGGCCTATTTTAAATAACCCGGAAGGACATCATGACGATTCTCAGTGACAACGAACTTGAACACAGCGCCCGCACAATGGATCGCGTGCGCACAGCCCTGAACACCGTGCTTTTCGGACAGGAGGCGCTCATCGATCAAGTCATCGTCTGCCTTCTTGCCAAAGGACACCTGCTCTTGGAAGGTCTGCCGGGTCTCGGCAAAACGGAGCTGGTCCGATCGCTCGGGGCGGTGCTGAATCTTCAGTCCAAACGAATACAATTCACGCCCGACCTTCTGCCCGGGGACATCACCGGAAATCCGATGCTGCAAGAGGTGGAAGGTCGCCGTGTGTTTGTGTTCCAACCCGGCCCCTTGTTTGCCAACCTGGTTCTTGCCGACGAAATCAACCGGGCCTCGCCCAAGACGCAGTCGTCATTGCTCGAAGCCATGCAGGAGCACCGGGTGACGTCGCTGGGCGAACGGCACGTTTTGCCGCAGCCTTTTTTCGTGCTGGCGACCCAAAATCCGATTGAACTTGAAGGCACCTATCCGCTGCCCGAGGCGCAGTTGGACCGTTTTCTCTTCAAACTCAATGTAAAAGCCGGCGGGGCCGATGTGCTGAAACGCATTGTGCTGGGACGCCGTTTGGGGGAAGAAGCCCAAGCCGAAGCCGTGTTGGGCGAAGGCGAACTGTTGGGGCTGATGGCTCTCGTGCAGCGTATCCACCTGCCCGATGTGGTGGCGGATTACATCGCGCGCCTCGTCCATGCCAGTCATCCCGGCGAATCCAACGCGGCGGCGATGGTCAAATACGGCGCCAGCCCGCGCGCCGCGATTGGTCTGGCCTCCGCCGGACGCGCCCGCGCCCTCTCGCAGGGACGACCCAACGTATCCTACGAGGATATCCGCGCCGTGGCGGTTCCGGTGTTGCAGCACCGACTCGTGTTGGAGTATCCGGCCCGACTGGAGGGCGCCACAGGGGCTTCGGTCGCGGCGGCGTTGCTCGAAGAGATTCCTCTGCACGGCGAAGCGTTGCCCGGAACCCTGCGCGAACGCGCCAGCACCCCATGAGCACGCCCACTATCTCCTTCGTGTACCCCCGACGCAGCACCTTTGCGGAAAGTGATGCGGCCGGGGTCATCCACTTCAGCCGCATCGCCTGTTATGTGGAGGAAGCGGAACACGCCTGGCTGGAATCAAAAGGGTTTCCCATCGCGCTGGAGGAAGGGGCTTTGGCCTGGCCACGGGTGGCGTTTCAGGCAAGTTTTCAACAGCCCATCCGTCCGGGCCAACCTCTTCAGGTGGAGCTGAACCTCTCAGCACAGGGCCGATCCTCGCTCACCTGGTTCTGGCGCATCCTGCAAAGCGGAGGGACCGTGGCGGCGGAGGGCAGCATGAAAACCGTGTGTTGCCGCATCCGTGAAGGCAAGCTCGAGTCAACGCCCTTGCCTTCGGGACTGATCAGTCCCTAGATCTCACTTCAATTTGAGAGGTGAGGGTGGTTTTGTAAATTTAATAGTGCAGCTGATGCAATATTTACAACCGATGCATTTTTTACTGCAGTCACACTCCTGTCACAGTCTTCGGGCAGAACGGATTGAAACCCAACCGTGGAGACGCCATGCCCTTCCGACTGATCGCCAAATTCGCCGTACTCGGCACGTTGTTCATCTTTCTGCTCATCGCCCTGGCCGCCATTGGTGGCATGGTGTCTGAACGCCGAGGCCGCTTGGCGGAGGTCGAAGATGAAATCGCCTCCAGTTTTGCGGGCGAGCAACAGATTCTGGGTCCCTTTCTTGTCCTGCGTGTGCGGGAGGACTGGACGCGGCGCGAGTACAACAAGGAAAACAACACCTGGTTCGAGTCTCCTCAAACCGCCACCCGCGAAGTGGCCGTGTATCCCGATCTCTTGGACATGGACACCACCCTCTCCGTCGAGGAACGCCGCCGCGGCATTTTCAAGGCACGTGTCTTCCAAAGCGAGAGCCAACTTACGGGACGTATCACCCTGCCCACTCTCGACTCGATCCGTGCAGTGGATGGCGCACAGGTCACCGTTCTGGACACTTCGCTGCTACTGCTCGTTTCCGATCCCCGTGGCCTTTCCCGCATTCCATCGCTCGAATGGGACGGAGCTTCCCCCGAATGGAAGGCCGGCACGCCGTCCGAGCAGCGCCTCCCCGGCATCCACGCCGTCCTGAAGGACCGCCCGGGCGACAGCCCCCGTCCCATTGACTTCCGGATCGCCCTCCATCTCTACGGCATGGGAGGCCTCCACGTCACTCCCATCGCCACCGACAACCGACTCCGCCTGAAAAGCGCATGGCCCCATCCCAGTTTCGTCGGTCAGTTCCTTCCCCTTCAACGCGACGTGCGCGACGACGGATTCAGCGCCGAATGGAGCGTTAACGGACTTGCCAGCACTGCGCGCCAAGCTCTGGGCAAACGCGAAGACCTGCAACAATACGGCGTGTATCTCATCGATCCCATCAATCCCTACCCGATGACGGACCGAGCCCTCAAGTATGGATTCCTGTTCATTGGCATCACCTTCGCCGCGTTTTTCCTGTTCGAGGTGACGCGTGACCTGCGCATCCACCCCATTCAGTATGGATTCGTGGGTTTTGCCCAGGCCCTGTTTTTCCTGCTGCTTCTCAGCCTTTCCGAACACCTTCCTTTTGGTGTGTCCTACGCGGTGGCGACTCTGGCCACCACGGGGCTTCTCACGTATTACCTCAGCGCGGTGCTGCGCAGCTTCCGCCGGGGCCTCGGTTTTGGCGCACTGTTGACGGCACTCTATGCCGCACTGTATGGACTCTTGCAGTCCGAGGACAATGCGCTGGTCGCCGGATCCCTGCTGCTCTTTGTCCTACTCACCGCCGTAATGGTACTCACCCGGAAACTCGACTGGTACAAACTGACGATGCCTGCCCCCTCCAAGCAGGCTTGAAGATTGCCCGTCCGGGACGGACGGGCCTACGGTGCAGACTAGGCCTTGCCCTTTTTCTTACGGGTGAAGGTCTTTTTGGGGGCGGAGGGGTCGCGGAGGCCGAGGGCCTCGCGTTTGGCGGCGTAGGAGGGAATTTGCTCGTGGTATCGGGCGACCATGCTCTTGAGCGCGCCGCGCTGGCGGGGGCTGAGGTTCTTGCGCGAGGCGTACTGCTTGCGCAGGGAATCGGCAAATTCGGCGTCGTCCCAGGTCTTTTTACCGCGATCCACGGGCGGGGCGAAAGTGGTCACTTCCGCAAGGAGTTCCAGCAGCGGACCGCTTTCGGTGTCCTCCTCCGGCGCGGCGTCCAGTCCCAGTTCCGGCGCGAGTTTTTCGAAATCCGGAATCTGCGCGGCGTATTTGTTCACCATCTTGTTCAGGTAAAACACCTGGTTGTCGCTCAGACGTTTTCCGCCGGCGACCTGATCGCGGAGGCTCTCGAAAAAGACTTTGTCGTCGTACACCTTTTTGCCGATTTTGCGTCCGGGGTCGAAAGTGACCGACGCCATCAGCTCGAATTTGCGCAGGGTTTCGGGACGCGGCGGTTCCGAGGCGGCGGATTCCTTGGCAATAAGTTCGGCCAGGTCCAGTTCCGCAATGCGCTCCGAAGTCAGGCCCGGAATTTGGCGGTTGTAGCGGGCCACGATTTTGCGGAGGTTGTCCACCTGACGGTCCGTGACGGTGGCGGATTTCTCCACGGCTTCGCGGATTTCGGAGACAAAGGTTCCGTCATCGTAGGTTTTTTTGCCGCGTTTGCTGGGCGGATTCCAGGTCTGAATCGAGGCGGCGAGTTCGAGCAGGCTTTGCAGCTGGGCGGCGTCGACTTTGCCGACTTTGGCTTCGTGCAGCCAGACTTCGAGGTTGCGGTGGAAATCGCGCATCATGTCGGTCCACACCACGGCACCTTCTTCGATTTCGTCGAGCTGCTCTTCCATGCGGGCGGTGAAGCCCACATCGAAGAGGGCGGGCAGGCGGCCAATCAAAAAGTCGTTCACTTCCATGCCGGAGCGGGTGGGACGGAGGCTGCGGGTCTCGCGTTCAACGTACTCGCGCGAGTAGAGGGTGGAGACGGTGGCGGCGTAGGTGGAGGGGCGTCCGACGCCGTTTTCCTCGAGGGCTTTTATGAGCGACGCCTCGCTGTAGCGTTTGGGCGGCTGGGTCTGTTTTTCCTCGTGCAGCCAGTCAACGACGTCGATGGCCTCGCCAACGCTCAGCGGGGGCAGGAAGCTGTCGGAATCGTCGTCGTCTTCGCTGAGACCGCGTCCCCAGGCGGCCATGTAGCCGGCGAAAACGATTTGCGAGGCGGAGGCGCGGAAGATGTAGCGGTGGGCGCTGCTGTCGCTGCCCAGTTCCACGGTCAGTTGGTTGAGGCGGGCCGGGAGCATCTGGGAGGCGAGGGTGCGTTTCCAGATGAGGTTGTAGAGTTTCCATTCGGCGTCGTCGAGAACGCTGCGCAGGGAATCCGGAGTGCGGCGCATGTCGGTGGGGCGGATGGACTCGTGGGCTTCCTGTGCGGAGCCGCGGCTGCGGTAATAGTTTGGTTTTTCGGGGAGGTATTCCGCGCCAAAGGTGGTCGTCACGCAGTCGCGGATGTCGGCAATGGCTTCCGGCGCAAGGTGGAAGGAGTCGGTACGCATGTAGGTGATGAGACCGGTGGCACCTTCGCCCGTGCCGAGGTCCATGCCTTCGTAGAGGCTCTGGGCGAGGGACATGGTGCGGTTGGGCTGGAATCCGCAGGCGCTGGAGGCGGCCTGCTGGAGGGTCGAGGTGATAAAGGGCGGCTGCGGACGGCGCTGCACCTCTTTGCTTTGGATATTCGTGACGTTCAGTTTGCGGCCCTGGAGGTCTTTGCGCAGATCGGCGGCCAGGGCGGCGTCCCGCACGTCGCCTTTCTCGCCGTCGACATTCACCAGACGGATGTCAAACACATCGCGCGGGTCGACGAATTTCCGGACTTTCGCGCCAAATACCCAGTAGGTTTCGGGGATAAATTTGAGGATTTCCTTTTCGCGTTCGCAGACCAGGCGCAGGGCCACGGTTTGCACGCGGCCCGCGCTGGAGCCGCCGCGGATACGCCGCCAGAGCAGGGGACTGACCTGGTAGCCGACGAGGCGGTCGATCACGCGGCGGGCCTGCTGGGCGTCCACTTTTTGCAGGTTCAGTTCGCGGGGTTCGGCGAAGGCTTTCTGAATCGCGGTTTTCGTGATCTGGTTGTAGGTCACGCGGCTGAAGGCGGCATCGTCTTTGACTTCCTTGCGCAGGAGTTCGCGCAGATGCCAGGCAATGGCTTCCCCTTCGCGGTCAGGGTCGGGGGCGAGGATGACGTGGTCGCACTTCAGCGCGGCCTCCTTCAGCTCCTTGATGACCTTGGCTTTGTCGCGGGAGTTGACGTATTGCGGCGCGAAATTGTTTTCCAGGTCCACGCCCAGTTTGCTGTCCGGCAAGTCGCGGACATGCCCCATGGAGGCCTTGACGCTGTAGTCTTTGCCGAGAAATTTGTTGATGGTTTTCGCCTTGGCCGGCGATTCCACGATAACGAGATGTTTGGCCATAATGTGTGAGTTCCGTTGTCCCCCGGTCTATCCGGAAGGGCGGTGAACATAGTGCAAGATGGCAAAATGCTCAAGAACGGAATCTCAAATCCCTTCTCCCTTGCCACGGGGCCTTTTTCGGCTAAGTTGACGAAATATGTCCACGCCGACCCCTTTTGATTTCTGGTATGCGGTCCAGAACACCCACATTCTCCACCTCCCGCCCCGGGCTCTGGAGACCTTTGGCGTCACCCGCATTCATTACCATCTCCTGACCGAATCCATGGACAACGTGGACCAGGTCCGTGTGCGCGAGGGCACGCTGAACGCCGCCCAGCCACAGATTCTCACCCCGCAGCACTTCCTGCAGAACGCCATGGAGGGTTTTGAAGATGCCGAAAGCGGCAAATTCATGCAGTGGCTCCGCGCGAATCATCCGGAAATGCGGCTCCTGAAATACGGGTTCAGCATCAGCAAACAGGACGTCACCGACACCCTCCTCCATGATAATATCCAGACGGTGGCCGACAACGTGCTTGAGATCGCCAAGAAGCGGGACGATTTCAGTGCCGTGGTCGTTGGCGTTGAACAGCCCTGGGAAGTCTGCCTCCTCAAACTGATGGTCGACATGGTGGAAAAATCCATGCCCCAGCACATCTCGGACTTGCAGCAGCGCAATTTGATCCCCAACCCGAACCGGATGCAGCAGGAAATCGAGGCCGAATTCGCCGCCGCCGAACGCGAACCCTCCCGGCTGCCCTACCTGCAGAAGCAGCTCAAGCGCCTAAACGTCTTCGAGCAGTACCAGGACCGCTTTTTCGCCCTCGTGCGGCGCAAAGGACTTTGATCATGGCCGTCCGGGCGATTCATCAACTGGTGGCCGGCTACAGCAACGGCGACGCGATCTCGAACGAGGCGCGGAGCCTGCGCGCCCTGTTCCGGAAGTGGGGCTTTGCCTCCGAGATTTATTGCGAAACGGCCCGCATCCTTCCCGACCTCCGCGCCGACGCGCGCGACCTGTCGCTGGCCCGCGCCGACATCGGCCCGGAGGACCTGACGATCCTGCACCTCTCCATCGGGGCCGACGTGAATGTGCTGTTCCCGACCCTCCCCGGCGTCAAAGTGATCCGCTACCACAACGTCACGCCAGCCCGCTATTTCCGGGCACTCAACGACCACATTGCGAATCAGTTGGAGCTGGGCCGGCGTCAGGTCGCGGCTCTGGCGGGTTGTGCCGACCTCAATCTCGCCGTCAGCCGCTACAATGCAAAGGAATTGGAGGATCTCGGCTACCGCGATGTCAAGGTTCACCCTCTGGTCCTGGAACTGAAACGCCTGTCCGCCCCCGCCGAACGCGAAGTGCTGGACAAATACAACGACGGCAAGCTCAACATTCTCTTCGTCGGACGCTGCGCCCCCAACAAACGCATCGAGGACCTGCTGCACGCCTTTTACTATCTCCAGAAATACGTCGAACCCCGCTCGCGCCTGTTGCACGTCGGCAGTTTTGCCGGGACGGAGCAATATCTGGCCCTGCTCAAGACCATCCAGCGCGACCTGCGGCTGGAAAACGTCGATTTTGTCGGATCGGTTCCGGAATCGCATCTCCGGGCCTATTATCAGGTGTCACAGGTTTTCCTCTGCATGAGTGAACACGAAGGTTTCGGGATTCCGCTGCTGGAAGCGATGCAGGCCGGACTGCCCGTGCTGGCCTACGATTCGGCGGCGGTGGCCGAAACCCTGGACGGGGCCGGGGTTCTTTTTGGCGAAAAAATCTTCGATGAGCTGGCGGAATACATTGCCCGTGTGGGCCGGCCCGGAGCCGTGCGTGAACGCGTCCTGGCCGGACAACAGGAGCGGCTGCGCCGCTACGAAACCTACGATGCCGAGGCCCGGTTGCGGGATTTTTTGAGCCCTTGGTTGTGAGGGGCGACCGTTTTACCCGACTTCCGGCTTGTCAAAGCCTTTCCTTTTCATCATAGGAACCCGCCCCTTGTACCCGCAGCGACGGGGACAACCGATTTCAACCCTACGTACCCCAAGGACCTTCCAGCATGAGCAGCCTTAAATTGACCCGAAACATCGGGATTTCCGCCCACATTGACAGTGGAAAGACCACCCTGAGCGAACGCATCCTTTTTTATTGCGGACGCATTCACAAGATTGAAGAGGTCAAAGGCGGCGGCGATGGTGCCACCATGGACCATATGGAACTGGAAAAAGAAAAGGGCATCACCATTACGTCTGCCGCGACCACCGTGTCCTGGAAAGACCACAAGATCAACCTCATCGACACCCCCGGGCACGTGGACTTCACCGTCGAGGTCGAACGCTCCCTGCGCGTTCTCGACGGCGCCATTCTTGTCCTCTGCGGCGTGGCCGGTGTGCAATCACAATCCATCACCGTGGACCGCCAGATGAAACGCTACCGCGTTCCCCGTCTGGCCTTCATCAACAAACTGGACCGCACGGGCTCCAACCCGATGAAAATTGTGGAAGACCTCCGGGGCAAACTCGACCTCAACGCGGTGGCGTTCCAGGTGCCGATCGGTTTGGAAGTCAACCACCTGGGCGTGATTGATCTATTTACCCGCAAAGCGTTCTATTTCCGTGGGGAAAACGGCGAAGAGATTGTGGAAGAAGACATGCCCGCCGAATACGCCGACATCGTCGAAGAAAAACGCACCATCATGCTGGAAGCTGTTTCGATGTTTGACGACAGCATCATGGAAGCCCTGCTCGAAGGCAATGATCCGACACCCGAACTGTTCCACAAAACCGTCCGCAAGGCCGTGATCGCTAACGAACTCGTGCCCGTGTACATGGGCTCCGCATTCAAGAACAAAGGCGTGCAAGCCATGCTCGACGCGGTCATCCGCTATCTGCCCTGCCCGATGGACGTCACCAACCGCGCCAAAAAAGTGGGCCAGGAAGACGAGGGCGTCATCCTCGAATCCGATGCCAAAAAACCGATGGTCGCGATGGCCTTCAAAATCACCGAGGAAACGTTCGGCCAGCTCACCTACACCCGCGTGTATCAGGGCACCCTCAAGAAGGGCATGACCATCACCAACATGCGCACCGGCAAGAGCGTTCGCCTCGGACGCCTCCTGCGCATGCACGCCAACGACCGCGAGAACATCGACGAAGCCTCCGCCGGCGACATCGTTGCCATGATCGGCATCGACTGCGCCTCCGGCGACACCTTCTGCGAAGAAGGCGTCAACCTGACCTGCGAATCGATGTTCGTGGCCCAGCCCGTGATTTCGTTCTCCGTGAGTTGTGCCGACTCTGGCGACTACGACAAAATGTCCAAGGCGCTGCAACGTTTCATGAAGGAAGACCCGACTTTCCGCGTGCACACCGACGAGGAATCCGGCGAAACCATCATCTCCGGCATGGGCGAGCTGCACCTCGAAATTTACATCGAGCGCATCAAACGCGAATACAAAGCGCTGGTGCAGGTCGGTCCCCCGCAGGTCAACTACCGCGAAGCGATCACCAAGAAAACCGAATACAACTACACGCACAAAAAGCAGACCGGTGGTTCCGGTCAGTTCGCGTCGGTCGCCGGCGATATCGAACCGATGGAGGCCAACGCCACTCTCACCTACGAATTCAACAACGTCATCAAGGGCGGCAACATTCCCACGGAATACATTCCCGCGATCGACAAGGGCTTCAAGGACGTCATGGACAAGGGCCCTCTGGCCGCCTTCCCCGTGGTCGGTGTCCGCGCCAACCTGCGCGACGGCAAATACCACGATGTGGACTCCAGCGACATGGCCTTCCGCATCTGCGCCCGCGCGGCGATGCGCGACGCGATTCGTCGCGCCAATCCGCAGATCCTTGAGCCCATCATGAAGGTGGAAGTCGAGACTCCAGAAGAATATCAGGGCTCCGTGATTGGCGACTTGAGTTCCCGCCGCGGTGTCATTGGCGGCATGGATTCCCGTGGAAACGTCAACGTGGTCAACGCCACCGTTCCCCTGGCGTCCATGTTTGGATATTCCACCGCGCTGCGCTCCATGAGCGCGGGCAAAGCCACCTACTCAATGGAATTCGCGCACTACGAAGCGGCCCCGAGCAACATCGCCAAGGACGTGATCGAGAAGCGCAAAGCCAAGCTGGCCGCCGAAGAATAATTCCTGCGGTCCAGTACGTCCCAACACCCCGGCGGATTTCCTCCGGGGTGTTTATTTATTCGTTCGTTCACACCCGCGAAAAGACGGAAACCCGGTTTTAACGCAGACGGGTGCGGGCTTCCGCAGCTTTTTCATGAGTGGGGAAACGTCGCAGCCACTCGTCGAGTACACGTTTGGAACGGTTGCGGTCTTGCAAAACATCCTGGTAGAGGACGGCAATTCCGAAAAGCAGTTCCGCGTTGTCACGCGCACTTTGTTCGCTCGCCTGAAGAACATCGCGGGCCAGACTGTTCTGGCGGTTTGCAACGGCAGCCTCTGTGAGCCCCTGCAAGGCGGGCAACCAAGTCGGGGCAAGAGCGACCGCCTTCTGGAAGGGGGCCAGAGCATGTGCGGCCTGATTTTGCTGGAGCAGAAAACGTCCAAGGCCCACCTGGGCGCGTGCGGATTCCGGTGCCAGTGTGGCCGCCGCGCGCAGGGCGCGTTCCTCCAGGTCGGGACGCTGGGCCCGCGAAGCCGCAGTGGCAGCACGCAGGCACAGGTGCAGGGCCCGGTCGGGGAAACCGGAGCGCGAAGCTTCGGTCGCTTGTTCCAACAGGCTGGTGACTTCCACGCGGATGGGGTCCGGTGCCGCAACGCCTCCCGTTTGGATCCGTTCGGCAAGAACTTGCAGACGCTGGCGCACGGCGAAAGATTTGGGGGACTCGGGTTGCAGGCGCAGATAGGCCTCGTAATGGGTGACCGCCTGTTCCGTGTCGAGGCGGTTTGCATCCAGCAGGGCGGCCAGATTGACTTGCGCGACGGCAAAGGTGGGGTCGAGGACAACCGCCTTCTGGAGAAGTTCACGCACTTCGCCGGGGGCGGCACCGGTTTGACGCCGCACCAGGGCCAGGGCATTCAGCACCCGCGGATGACCCGCACGGGCCAGGGCTTGTTCGAGCAAGGTGCGGGCAGATGCCGCGTCCTGCTGGCTCAGGGCGATATTGGCAAGCATCTCCAGCGCCTCCGTGCGGCCCGGATCAGCGGCGTCAGCACGACGAAACGACTCGCTGGCTTCGGCAAGTTTCTTTTCCTGCAGGTACAGCTGCCCCCGGTTGTAGTGCGCCGGAAAAGAAGACGGATCAAGAGTTGCGGATTTCTGAAACGCTTCCGCTGCCTTGATGGAATCCCCCAGATGAGCCCGCACAAGTCCCAGCGCATTCCAGGCGGCGGCGTTTTCGACGGTGTCCGGCGCGGCGCGCAGTCCTTTTTCGAGCTGGGCTTGGGCCCGGGCGTGGTTTCCCGCCTCCAGAAGCTGGATTCCGCGGAGGATTCGTTTTTCAGGAGAACCCCCGCATCCGCTCAGCAGCGCGAAGGTTAGGACAAGAGATGGAAACCAACGTCGATTTTTCACAGGATGCGTTTTAAATTTTTTCCTGGACGGTGACGGCGATGATGCGCTGTCCGTCGAGCAGGGGATGCAGGCCGTTCGGGAAATCTTCGGCGGGGGTGTTGGGGCCGAATTCATTGTAGACATCGGCGAGGATCACGGACTCGGAGGAAGCGACGTTGCGGATGATGTTGTTGATGTTGTTCACACTGGAGGTCCAGCCCACGCGGGGGCCGACCATCGGGGGGACGGTGCAAAGGACGACCGTGGCTCCGCTGCCTTTTGCCGCCCGCACGATGGCGCGCATGTCGGACTCGTAACTGCCGAAGTCGCCGTGAATGGCGTTGACCGAACCGAGCATAACGGCGACGACATCCGGGCTGTGGGCGGCCAGCAGTCCGCCGATTTTGCCGCGACCCGTGGCCGCACGGTCGTTGCCAGCTGCAGCGTTGATTACCGTCCACTGGGGACGGGAATCCTGCATGAGCGTGGGCCAGGGGGGGACGCCCGCATAATTCACATCGCTGGTGATGCTGTCGCCGAGGACCACCACTTTGATGGGTTCTTTGCTGCCTCCGCCGCCGCCACCGCCGCCACCGCCTCCGCCACCACTGTCACAGGCGCTGAGGAACAGGAACGGAATCAAACAAAGAAGTGTTTTTAGGAGTTTTTTCATAGGGGTGGGCTTGGGTTTGTACGAACAAAACGTTTATGAGCGAAAATGCGCATTCTGGCAAGCTCAGGCAACCCTTTTTAATGCAGTTTCCTTCAGGCATCCCACTTCCAGAATTGACCAAAGACGACTCCGCCTGTAAAAGAGCCCATCACACACCACCCACCCGTTGCGGACTTTTCTCCGCCTTTACGCTTATGCCTGATAAAATTTTAGACATCACCAAACCCGTTCCCAAAGACCATGTCGCGGTTGAGCACATCAAAGAGGCCAGCCGCTTTCTGCGGGGGAGTATCGAAGAAGGCCTTGCCGACCCCTTGACCGGCGCGATTGCCGACGCGGATACGCAGTTGACCAAGTTCCACGGCACCTACATGCAGGATGACCGGGATTTGCGCAATGAGCGCCGCCGCTCCAAGCTGGAGCCAGCCTACTCGTTCATGATCCGCGTGCGCGTTCCCGGCGGCATCTGCTCCGCCGCCCAATATCTGGAAATGGACCGCATTGCCAACACCCTGGCCAACCACACGATCAAACTGACGACCCGACAGGCGTTCCAGTTCCACGGCGTGGTGAAACGCAATCTCAAGCAGACCATGCGCGAGATCATCGAAGCGGACATGGACAGCATCGCCGCCTGCGGGGACGTGAACCGCAACGTGATGTGCAACCCGAATCCCTACCAAAGCAAGGTGCACGAGGCGACGTACGCGGACGCCTGCGCCATCAGCAAACATCTCACGCCCAACACCCGGGCCTATTACGAGATTTGGATGGACGGCGAAAAGGTCAAGGATTCCCAGGAGCCCGTCGCGGACTCGGAACCCATCTACACCCACCGCTACCTCCCGCGCAAATTCAAAATCGCCATCGCCATTCCTCCGCACAACGATGTGGATGTGTACGCCAACGACATCGGCCTGATTGCCATCACCGACAAAAAAGGCAATCTGGCTGGCTACAACATCGCCGTCGGCGGTGGCATGGGCATGACCCACGGCGAAACCGCGACCTACCCGCGTCTCGCCTCCGTCATCGCCTTCGTGCCCGCGGCGCAGGTCGTCGACGCCTGCGAGAAAATTCTCACCATCCAGCGCGACTACGGCTGCCGCAGCAACCGCAAACACGCCCGCTTCAAGTACACGCTCGACGACTACGGTCTGGAGTGGTTCAAACAGGAACTCGACACCCGTCTCGGCGTGGTGCTGGAGGCCCCGCGTCCCTTCAGTTTCGAACGCAACGGCGACACCTACGGATGGAACAAGGGCGTCAACGGAAAATGGAGTCTGACACTCTTCGTCGAAGGCGGACGCGTCAAGGACACCAAGGGTCATCCGCTGATGACCGCCCTCCGCGACGTCGCTCTGGCCAACGCGGATGCCGATTTCCGTCTGACCGGCAACCAGAACCTGATGATTGGCAATCTGGACGACGCCGGCAAACAGAACGTGGACGACCTGCTCCGCAAACACAAGGTGGGTGAATTCGCCGGCCTCAGCGGTCTGCGCCGCAATTCCATCGCCTGCGTGGCTCTGCCCACCTGCGGACTGGCCATGGCCGACGCCGAACAATATCTGCCCGATCTCATCAGCAAAATCGAGGTCATCGCCGAAGAGGCGGGTCTGCGCGACGACGAAATCGTCATCCGCATGACCGGCTGTCCCAACGGCTGCGGACGCCCCTATCTCGGTGAAATCGGATTTGTGGGCAAAGCGCCCGGACGCTACAATCTTTATCTCGGTGCCGGATTCTCCGGCGAGCGTCTCAACAAACTCTACCGCGAGAACATCGACGAAGCGCAGATTCTCGCCGAGCTGAAACCCATTCTGCACCGGTACGCCACCGAGCGCAATCCGGGCGAACGTTTTGGCGATTTCACCATCCGCGCGGGCTACGTCAAAGCGACGCGCGAAGGCCGCGATTTCCATGAGTGAGACCCCGGCCCTCGTGGCGGGCATGGTGACGGTGGTGGGCGCGGCCAACGCCGGCAAATCCTCGCTCATCAACCGCATGTTGGGTGAAAAAGTCTCCATTGTCAGCCCGGTCGCCCAGACCACCCGCAATCTTGTCCGCGGCATTCACACGGAAACGCGCGGACAGATTGTGTTTCTCGACACGCCCGGCGTGCACCAGGCGAGCAAAGCCCTCAACCAGCAGATGAACAAAGTCGCCCGCGCCTCCACCGAAGGCGTGGATGCGGTCATGCTGGTGATGGACCGCTCCGAAAAGCCGGCCATCGAAGTCGACGGCTGGATGCGGCGTCTGGCCCGCGAAAACAATCTGCCGCTGCTCTTTGTGCTCAACAAATGCGATCAGCCCGACCGGGCCTCCGCCGAGTTGAGGACGATGTGGACGGCCATCGCCGCCGAAAAAGAATGCGCCACCGTTCCGGAATGGCACAACGTCTCCGCCGAAAGCGGGGAGGGGACCGAGGCCCTGCTGACCCGACTTTTTGAGAAAATGCCGGCGGGTCCGCTGCTGTTCCCCGAAGACATCGTCTCGGATTTCCCGCGCAAACTGGCCATAGCAGACGTCATCCGCGAAAAATACTTCCTGCGTCTGCACCAGGAGCTGCCACATTCGCTGGCCGTGTGGATCGAGCGCCTGGACGAAACGGACAAAGGCTGGACCATCGAGGCGCATGTCTATGTGCGGCAGAACTCGCAGAAGGGGATTGTGATCGGGGAAAAGGGCCGGATGATGAAGTCCGTGCGCGGCGAGGCGGCCAGCGACATCTCCAAAATTTATGGGGTCCACGTCGATCTCCGCCTCGACATCCGGGTGGAAAAAGACTGGGACAAAAACTTCTGGATTCTTCGGAAACTCGGCTACGCCTGAGCGGGCGGAGACCCGAAGGGGTTGAAGGTCACGCCTGGGGAATTATGCCAACGGTTCGAGGGACGGAAGGCGATCCAAGGCGAAATGTGGCACATGCATTCCTGACAGTGGGAGGTCTTCACGCCAAGAAGTCCACCCCCACCGTTGTTGACGAGGCGCATACCGAGCGGGCCGAAGGTCCGCGCCGATACAAAGCCCAGTCCGTTTGCGGGCTGAAAGTCCGCGAACGGGCTGGGTCACTCGAATCCGAACCCGGACGCGGGCCGAAGGTCCGCGCAGATCACCCGGTGTTCTGGCTCCGCCAAAACCTCTGTGCTCCCTGTGCCCTCTGTGGTTTGAAATCGTTGCCCGGGCACGTTGCCATTGCACGCGGCCCCTACCACAGAGGGCACGGAGATCACAGAGCCGTTGCCCGTCAACTTTTGTGTCGTGGGTCGCGGAACTGCGTCAATCGGTCATACGCCAGCCCCCGATGCTGATCAGACGAAAACCGCTATCCCGCCGTTCGAATATGAAGAGGTCACCCGACGACCGTGATTCCCAAGAAGTACGCACGTTGTAGAGCGGTTTTCCTTCCATTTCCGTGGTTTCAATTTCTATGATTTTCTCCACGTTTATTCCGGGAAATCCCTCTTTTCCAGCAGGTGGATGGCGCTCAATCAACTCCTCCGCCACTTTGAAATTTTCAGCTTCAATGGACAAAAGCAGGTTGTGATACATGTCGTGGGAACCTAAACGGTCGGGCGCTCCCAAAAAAATCTCCGCACCCTTGAGCGCATAACGGACAACAAGCTTCTTCTCGACTTTTCTGTCCGTGAACCAGGGCCCGGACACGGCATCGTTTTCCTGGGGTCCCCACAGGACATTCCCTTCCTTGTCTTTCGGGGGCCTGTTTGGCGGCAGGTCTTTGTGTTGAATGACTCCACAAGCCGACTCGTAATAAGCGCCCTCAATCTGAACCCGCTCGAAATGCACCAACGCCCCTGATCGGAAAAAGGCAATGGAGCGAATCGGGCGTTGAAAGACCTCGCCGGCGAATCGGGCGAGTTCAGCTTTTTGCACAGGGGTTTCGCCTGCCGGTCCCAAACTCCCGGTAAATTCAATCGCGGAGGCCTCCGTGATCTGTCCGGCATCCACGTTGTCTTTGCGAGCATGCGCTTCGAACGCGATTGACTCCACAAAGGAGGCGCTCCCCTCAATCACTTCCCCGTTCGAATTCTGAATCTTGAAGCGGCCTCCGGAAAGTTCCAACACGTAACACTCGACGACCTTCCCGTTTTTGAGGGTCATTTTGTCGTAGCCATGCGCGGATGCCGCGAGAAGGAAAATGAGAAGTGTTTGCAGGTATTTCATTGTTGTTCAGCGGATGAGCGCGTTCAATCTCCCAATCGGCGAAGGTACCCCGCGCCGGTCAGGGGGAAAGGGGTCACCCGCGATAGTGTGTGTTTGTCATTTCCCAATCAGAGCCTCCAGAAGCTTCTTGCGGATACGGGTGACGGTACGGCTGTTGTCCCGGGCGAAACGGTTGATCGTCAGGGATGCCGTAGATCCATGTCCCATTTGCGTGCGGTCCGCAATCCTTTTCCCCTTACCGAGGCGTTTTTTTGCTCAACCGCGCCCGCGTTTCCCCGAGTCTCTTCCAAGGGGCGAAACCCTTCACATTTCGGAGGATGACCTCAAACCCTCAATCCCGGACGTCCCCCAAAACCCCTTGAAGTTTTGCGCCCCCACGCCTGAAGGCGAGGGCCGCTTTTTCCATCGGGGCTCCCTCTCCAATCCATACCCAAAACGGCTGTGGAATCTTTGCCGAGGTGCCAAAGTATTTTCCATCGGACTTCTTGCTGGAGGCGGGGCGTCCCGCCCCGGTCTTTTTCTGCGAGGGGAACGAACCCGCCGCAAGATGCGGCGCCTCCAGCAGTCTTCTTGCTGGAGGACGACCTGCGCCGGATGTCGCCCGAGTCCCGGATTTATCCGGAAGTCAGCAAGCACGCTTCAGCGTGCGGATGCGGGGCAGGAGGCGCGGAATTCGGACCGTGAACGGTCCTGGACTGACTTCCGGATAAATCCGGGACTATGACATCTTCGTGCGCCTGATATGGCAACCCTGGTGCGCGAATCCCGCGCCTGCGGGATCCTCGCACAGACGGACTGGTATCGGCTCGGACCTTCGGCCCGAACCCTTGCGTCATCGCGTTTGGACGTATGTAGAAGGCTCAGGTCTCTTCCGAGGGGCGAAACCCTTCACATTTCGGAGGATGACCTCAATCCCTCAATCCCGGACGTCCCCCAAAACCCCTTGAAGTTTTGCGCCCCCACGCCTGAAGGCGAGGACCGCTTTTTCCATCGGGGAGCCCCCCCCAATACATACCCAAAACGGCTGTGGAATCTTTACCGAAATGCCAAAGTATTTTCCAGCGGACTTCTTTAAACTAAACTCTGGCGATCAGGATTGGCTGGACAGTCCTGCGGAAATCCACTAGGTCTTTGTCATGAACTCCCATCTGCAAGCTGTCGTTTTCCCCCTGTTGCGTTTGATTGTCGTGCTTGGCCTGTGTGCCGGGGCGTTGTCCCTGCGCGCGGAGCCGTCAGATGCGCCGGCGGAGTGGGTTCAACAACTGGGGGATGATTCATTCCGGGTTCGTGAAAACGCCGAAAAACAATTGGTGGCGGAGGGGCCCTCGGTTCGGCCCTTGCTCGAAGCTCTGAAAGACTCACCCGACCCCGAAATCCGGATGCGGGTGTTGCGGATTCTGGAGAATATGGGGTCGGATATTCGGCAGTTGTTTGTGGATAAGAAAGAATTCAGCGGACAGGCGTCGGAAGGTCAGAAGGTGTGGCCCTGTACGTTGAAAATCCAGTCCTTCGACGAGGAAACAGGTGTGTTCAAGGGCAGTGTGGAGTGGACGACGCTGAACGCGCTGCATGAAATTGAAGGGACTCTGACGAAAGACGCTCTCGAATTCCGGGAAACCAAATACATTCGGCGCGGCAACGCGATGCTGGGTGTGGTCTATACCTTCGCGCGGAAGGGTGCCGACTCCAAAAAACTGATCGGCGAATGGAAAAGTGCGGATGCGTCGCGCAATGGAACGGCTGAAATTGTCCTTCAGCCCAAAGCGGAAGAGGTTCCGGTGGAGATGCCGATCAACCAAAGACGCGTCCGGATGCGAATGCCCATCGGACCCCAGATCCTCGTCGAGTGAAGTCCGCAGGGATAAGGATCAGGGACTCCACTCAACGATAAACGGCTGTTTCGCATTCCCGCCCACATCGCTCCAGCCCCGGCGGCGGTGCATGAGCACAAACAACTCGGCCTCATTGTTCGGTTCGTTGGGCGCCCAGCGGGTATAGGTGAGTGGTTTGCCGTTTTCCCATATCCATCCCGTTGGCGTTTTGCCGCGTTTGAGTCCGATGTAGGCCGTGCGCGGTTCCCCTTTCATCATCATTTCCTGAACAAAATCAAAAACCTCCTCGCTGTCAATCGAGGCCAGTTTTCCGCCCAATTCTTCGGCCTGGGACTGGGCGTCTGCCAGGGTGAGAGGTTCGTCTATGATTTTGAAAAAGCGATTTCCCAGTTTTTGGGCGTCGTCCGGCGGAAGCTTTTTCCCGGAAACGCGTTGAGTACCGGGAGTTAAAAAGAGAGCCGCCTCCGCCACAGCGGGAAGTGCGGTGATGCCGCTGCGCTCCTCGCGGACAGCCAGCGCCTCGTCGATTTTTCCTTGGGTGACCAGATCTTTTTGCAGCACGTCGAGGGCCTGGTCGTATTGACGGGCGAGCGCGATGATTTTCTCCGCGCGGGTTTTGGCGGCCGCGTTCCATTCCCGATGCAGAATTTCCTGCATGCTGCGGACTTCTGCCATTGGAGAAGGGGTTCCGGGCGGGTTTTTATCGCTGGCAAAGCGTGTTTGTTCCTCGCGCACCGCGCTGATCAGGTCCAGATTGCCATCCGCCCTGGCTCGTTCCGCGAGCCCAAGCAGTGTGTCGCTGTAGAGGCGTCCAATGCGCACCGTTTGGAGTTGTTCTTCGACGCGGCATTCTTCGATTTTGTCTTCAAATTTTTTGCGCATCTCGGTCCTGTCCTGCGCCGGTAGAACCTGAAGCGGGAGCAGAAGTGCGAACAGAAGGGGGAGGAGTTTCATAGGCGATCAGTCCCGTGCTTGAAAACGGGCTTCCTGATACAGGGTTTGAAAGGCGCTTTGATCCAGCCAGGGACGGAAGGCGGAAAGTTGAAAGGTTTGTTCGGCCAGGCGGGCGTCTCCGAGCACGAGTTCGTCCATCCAGTCTTTGAGCGCGTCGGCGTCGGCTTGTTCGAGCAGGGATTGGGTCATCTGAAGGCAAAGTCCGGAATTCCAGGGTTCGAGCAGCAGTCCGGCCCGGCAGGCGCGCATGGCGTCCGCATGGCGTTGGGCACTGTGATGGGACTGGGCCTGTTGCAGCCATGCCGCTGCCGTATGGGGTGCGGCATGGGCCGCCGGGGGAACAGATCGGGCCGCATTCAGGCGCAAGGCCATACAGGCGATTAGAGAGATGCCGAGAATGGCCAAAGAACTAAAAGAAAGTCTAGTGCGAGAGGACATGTGAGAGACAGTGAACGAAAATGTGCAAAAGGTCAATCCCGCGCTGGCGCATCTTTTGGCTTTCCCCCTCCGCTGGAGCTGCTATGGGACGGGCCTCTTTTTCGTTTCCGACTCATTTACAAGGAATGGCATGACCCGACGTATCGAACGAGCCCTGATCAGTGTATCCGACAAAACCGGTGTGGTGGCCTTTGCCCGCGCCCTTCACGAGCTTGGCGTGGACCTGCTTTCGACGGGCGGGACGGCCAAGGCCCTCCGCGACGCGGGTCTGCCCGTGCGCGACGTTTCCGAGTTCACCGGTTTCCCTGAAATGCTCGACGGCCGGGTCAAAACGCTGCATCCAAAGGTCCACGGCGGTCTGCTCTTTCTCCGCGGCTCTGCGGAACACGAAGCCACCGCCCGCGAACACGGCATCGATCCGATCGATCTGGTCTGCGTGAATTTGTATCCGTTCGAGGCGACCGTCGCCAAGGCCGGCGTTTCCTTCGAGGACGCCATTGAAAACATCGACATTGGCGGACCGGCCATGTTGCGCTCCGCCGCCAAAAACATGCGCAGTGTCACGGTCGTCACGGACCCGGCCGACTACGCGCGCGTGGTCGAGGAGATGAAGGCCAATTGCGGAAACACGACGGAAAACACCCGTCTGCGCCTCGGTCAGAAGGTTTTCGCCCGCGTGGCCGCCTACAACGCCGCCATCGCCGCCTGGCTGGCGGACAACGTGCCCGCTGTCGCGGAAGCGCCCCCCTTTGTCCTCGCCCTGAATCAGGCGGAAAAACTTCGCTACGGCGAGAATCCGCACCAGCCGGCGCTCTTGTACAAAACGGCGACGGAACGCGAAGCCTGTATTGCCCATGCCCAGGTGCTTCACGGCAAGGAAATGTCCTACAACAATTATTTGGACGGCCACGCCGCCCTCGAAGCCGCCCGCGAGTTGCTGGGAACGCCCGGCGCCGCCATCATCAAACACACCAATCCCTGCGGCTTTGCCACGGGCGCCACCTTGCGGGAAGCCCTCGAAGCGGCCTGGGCCGGCGACCCGGTTTCCGCTTTCGGCTCCGTCATCGCGGTGACAGTGCCGGTGGACGAAGACGCCGCCGCTTTCCTCGCCCCGCGTTTTGTCGAAGTGATCATCGCGCCGGACTACAGCCCCGCGGCCTTCGCCAAACTCAGCGCCAAGAAAAACCTTCGTCTGCTCAAACTCCATGCCCCGTTTCTGCCGGCCGCCGATTCCCGGACGATTCGCCAGATCGGGGGCGGCGTGCTGGTCCAGAACCGCGACAACCAGGTCATGCAGCGCTGGGACGTGAAAACCAAAGCCGGCTTTCCCGGCAACCTCGCCCGCCTGGCCGACTTCGGTGTGCGCGCCTGCAAACACGTCAAATCCAACGCCATTTTGCTGGTGCGCGAATATGCTGAAGGCCGCTTTCAGACCCTCGGCATGGGCGCGGGGCAGCCCAACCGCGTCGATTCGGTCAAGAAACTGGCCATCGCCCGCGCGACCGAAAACATCCGGCTGATGCATGAGGCCGGAGAGGGCGGCGACCTCGATTTGCCCGCCTTCCACGCCAAAATCATGGGCGAAGTCATGCTGATCTCGGACGCGTTTTTCCCCTTTGCCGACAACATTGACGCCGCCAACGAAGCCGGTATCCGCTACATTGTCGAGCCCGGTGGTTCGGTCAAGGACGACGAGGTCATCGCCGCCTGCGACAAATACGGCATCGCCATGGCCTTCACCGGCATGCGCCACTTCCTCCATTGAGATTTCCACCCATGCGCAAGCTCCTTTTCCTGTCCCTGATCCTGCTGCTCGCTGGCTGCTCCGAGATGTCCGAAGACTTTGGTCGCATCACGGCGCTCGAACGAGGTCCCGTGGCCAAGGTGTGGCCCAAAGGCGGCCCCGCCCGCACGGAACGCCACGGACGCTGGCGGGGAATGGACCCCGGAGACACCTTGGTCTGGGAGCAGCGCTACACCCGCGGACTCCCCACCGGACCGTATCGCCAGTGGAACGCCGAAGGTCAGCTCATCGCCACCTGGCCCTACAACTGGGACGGCAAAATCGAGGGATGGGCCCGCTGGTACGAAAACGGGGTGGAGGTTTTTAAAAAAGAGATTCAGCCCGACGCGCAACCCGATTTTGATCCCATTGGACAGGCCGCGCGACTCCGGCGCTGGGCGGAAGGTTTAGCCCAGTAGGCGTTTTGCCCCGTCGATCAGGCGTTTGGCGATGGCCCGCACATCGGCTTCAGTCGTGGGCATGCCCAGACTGATGCGAACGCTGCGCGCGGCGGTCTCGGGACTCACACCCATGGCCAACAGCACGTGACTGGGTTTTCCCTGAAGACTGGCGCAGGCGCTCCCGGAGGTCGCGACCACATCGGCCAGTTGCGGAAGCCAGTTTCCCTTCAGACCCGGATGACTGAACATCGTGGTTCCGGGAATGCGCTCCGCCGCTTCGCTTTGAATCACGACGCCAGGCACCTGGGCGCGGACCAGCGACTCCAGACTCCGGCTGAGGCGTTCCAAATGGGCGCGGCGGGCATTGACTTCGCGGGCGGCTTTGTCGGCCGCCAGTCCGAATCCCGCGATGCCGGCCACGTTTTCCGTGCCGCTGCGCAAACCGCCCTCCTGTCCTCCGCCGCGGAGCAGGGCGGGCAATGCGAGGCCGCGCCGTTTGTACAAAGCGCCGACTCCTTTGGGTCCGTAGAGTTTGTGCGCAGAAAAACAGGCGAAATCGACGCCTTCGCTGTGGACGGAAAAGGGGCGTTTGCCGAGAAGCTGCGTCATGTCGCTGAACACCAGGGCACCGGCGGCATGTGCCCGCTGCACGATAGGGCCCAGGTCCTGCAAAACGCCGGTTTCGTTGTTGGCGGCCATCACGCACACCAGCGCGGTGGGCTGTTGAAGTTCCTGTTCGAGGACGTCCATGCGAAGACGGCCCTGGCTGTCTACCGGGAGTTCGTGCCAGAGAGCCCCGGCCTGGCCGCAGAATTCGGAGGGCATGCAGACGGCGGGGTGCTCGATGGCGCTGGTCAGGATGCGGGGACGCTCCCGCATCAGGCGTTGCATCACCCCGAGGATGATCGTATTCGCGGCCTCCGTGGCTCCGCTGCAGAAAAAAATCTCATCGGGTTCGGCGCCGACGGCGCGGGCGACCTGTTCGCGGGCCACATCCATTCGTCCCAGGGCTTTTTTGCCAAAGAGCGAGGCCCGGTTGCTGGGGTTTCCGTATTCGTCGCGCAGGATGTGCGAAACCAGGTCCACAACTTCGGGAAGACAGGGGGTGGTGGCGTTGTAGTCGGCGTAGATCATGGGGATGGGGGTGACTTTCCCTATGATGGATTGAAACCGCAGGGTCAAGCTAACAGATTCGACCCCCATCCACCCGCATCGATCCGCAGACGCGATTTACTTCAAAAGGGGGCCTTACTTGGGAGGCGTATCCGCTTTCGAAGGGAGATAATGACGAAACCGGTCATACGCCTCAAACGGAGGTTTCTCCTTCCGTTCTCTCCCGCCTTGCGGATTCCCTGACATCAGGAGGTGATGGGCCATGTCCGCTCTCAGTTTGGGCAGCTCCATAAAATTTTGTTTGTCCGGCGGGAGCGCGTCCAGATGTTCGGACAACAGAGAAATCCATTTGTCCGCCTGGATTGGGTCTACCCGCCGATAGTCTTTTAAGACCCGGAAAAGCTTGTCAAATTTGTCCGTGCCTCCCTGAATCCAGGGGGTGATGTTTTCTTTGTTCCGGGCCGACGCGCTGGACATCAAGGTGTAGAGGGCTTCTTCCGGAAATTCGTGTGTGTGGGCCTGCCTCAGATAAAACAGGGCCCGTTCATCGTTGTCTCCGGCGATTCGGTCTTGCAGCCACGCCTTTACTGCTTCAGACATTTCTGGTTCTCTCCACTCCCAAATCATCCCGTTTGGAACTTTGATGCCCATCAACATTTCGGTGGCGATGTCGGA
>CAZCFM010000024.1:34247-36128 GCA_964497855.1 uncultured Verrucomicrobiota bacterium
AAATCATCCCGTTTGGAACTTTGATGCCCATCAACATTTCGGTGGCGATGTCGGACATGAGTACAGGAACCTCCAGTTCTTTTAGATAGGATCCTCCCATCGCGGGCTGCAAGCGCCGAATCGACACGGTGCGCCCCGGAACCGGGCGTGTGTCATGCAGCATGGCCGGAAAAATCGCTGCCAATTCCTCATTTTCCCGCAAAATCCTCCGGATGAAGGGTTCTTGTTCGAGCTGTTTGGGAAGGTCTTCCGGCTTAAAATACAGATTCATCGAGTCCTCTATCGCCTGACGGGCCAGATTTTCCGGCAACAACAGCCAGTTCTTTTCACTGAGCAAGAGGGAAGCTTCCGCCAACGGTCGGCGCAACGCGTACCATTTTCGGTACAGCCGGCGTTCGGTCTCCTCGATCAACAGGTTCGGCGGCGTCGGGGCGTCCCCGTCGGGCAGCGTCAGCACCTGACTCCATTTTTTCACAACTTGATCCATTTCCTTCCCGCACCACCAGGAGTTTCGGGGAACAAAACGTTCGGGCACCGGGGGATCAAAGGGTGAGGGAGTTCCCGGTTCCGCAGCGAAAGGATTCGGTTCAAAGGGGTCGGATTGGAAGGGGTCCGGTTCGGATGATCCGGAAGGGGACCGCGAGTCTTTGCGAGCCGCTCTTTCCGGAGGAATGTTCGCCAGCAGGGGTATCCCCTCGATGGTGAGCAGCGTTCGGACTGCGGTGACGAAGCGCAGGGTGTCGTGGTCCAGATGAAACGCGCGCAGGATGTCCCGGTAGAGGTGATCGCGGAGAGCGTCTCCCGTTTCGCGTTCCATTTCCTCCTCGCCAAAGGTGTTCAGGTAAAAAGCCGCCAGTTGGATCGCCGCTTCGGGGTGCCCCGTTTCGAACAGACGGGCCGCGAACAACAAAGCTTCCCCGTGATCCCTTGGAATTTCACGCCGATGGGTGTCGAACCTGCGCGTATCCGAGAGGGAGGAGAGGCGTTGGGCGTGCTCCAGAACTGCGGCCATCTCCAGGGGCCGCAGCTCCATGCGGAGGGGCGCATCCGGGTTCGGATTCGGATTGGCAGAATCCTGCAGCCGCACAGACTCCTGGTCCACCACGTACCCAACAGCGCGGGCGGTGCCGTTCACGGGAGGCGAAATCCAAACCCCCTCGCTGTGAAACATCGGGAGTTCGTCCGCTGTGACTTCCACGCCATGGCGGATGGTGTAGAGCGCGGGACGCGCATCCTTGGGAAGGGGCGGCAATGCCAGCAGAAGTTCCTGCAAGGCTTTTCTGACCCTTTCCGCATCGAAATTCGCCGACGGGCTCACGAAAAGACCGGCCTCCACTTCCTGCGCCTTTCCGTCGGCCACCGTAATAGCCACATGGCGTCCGGCATGGGTCACCACAACCATGCGAAGTGGATCCGTCAGTTGTTTTACAAGGGGGGCGGAATTTCCATCCTCCCGGAAAGGTAAGATATGCATATTGGACACGGGGTAATCCATTTCTCCTTCCTGAAGCAAATCCGGAATTCCCAAGGAATGGAGGAGCTGTCCTTTGAAGGAGTAAATCAACAGTCGGTTTTCTTTGTGATGCTCGGCGATGGGATTGAACACCACAAAGCGTTCCAGCTCCGGGTAGAGATAGAGAAAAACATGCGCGTGCCCCCGGGTTTCCCGGAGATTGAAAATCCGGTAAATGCCCGAGGAGGGCTTGCGGAGAAAATAACCGCTTTTCTCCACGCCATTTTCTTCATAGCGCTCCCAGGAGAGTGTCCAGCCCCCGCTTTCCGCCGGATTGCAGGAAAATATCCCGCACATATCTCCAAAAACAAGACCTTGGAACAGGAGGATCCAACCGATCAACACATTTCGCGCACCGTGTGCAATCG
>CAZCFM010000025.1:0-6276 GCA_964497855.1 uncultured Verrucomicrobiota bacterium
TACGGTTTCCCGTCCGGGACGTACGGGACTACATTCCGCACTCGTCATTCGTCACTCGTCACTTCCCCCTCCCTCCTCACGCTCCCTTTTCGTGGAAGGTGCGGTTGATCACGTCGAGCTGCTGTTCGCGGGTGAGCTTGATGAAGTTCACGGCGTAGCCGGAGACCCGCACGGTGAGCTGCGGATATTTCTCGGGATGCTCCATGGCGTCAAGCAGGGTCTCACGTTCGAAAACGTTGACGTTGATGTGGTGTCCGCCGTCGCCGAAGAAACCGTCGAGCAAGTGACACAGGTTTTCGCTGCGGTCTTCTTCGCTGCGGCCCAGGGCCTTGGGTACGATCGAGAAGGTGTAGCTGATGCCGTCGAGCGCATGATCGTAGGGCAGCTTGGACACGGACTTCATGGAGGCCACCGCGCCTTTGCTGTCGCGGCCGTGCATGGGGTTCGCGCCGGGAGCGAAGGGCTCGCCCTCTTTGCGGCCGTCCGGCGTGTTGCCGGTCTTTTTGCCGTACACCACGTTGGAGGTGATGGTCAACACCGACTGTGTGGGCAGGGCGTTGCGGTAGGTGCGGCAGCCGCGGATCTTGTCCATGAACTTGCGGACCATTTCCACGGCGATGCGGTCCACGCGGTCGTCGTTGTTGCCGTAGGCAGGGTATGTGCCCTCGATCACATAGTCCACCGCCATGCCGCTCGCCGGGTCGCGGATCACGTTGACTTTGGCGTGTTTGATCGCGCTCAGGGAGTCGGCCACCACGGAAAGTCCGGCGATGCCGCAGGCCATGGTGCGCAGGATGTCCTTGTCGTGCAGGGCCATTTCAATGCGCTCGTAGGCGTATTTGTCGTGCATGTAGTGGATGATGTTCAGCGCCTTCACGTAGGTGCGGGCCAGCCAGTCCATCATCATGTCGAAGCGGTTCATCACTTCGTCGTAGTGCAGCACGTCGGAAGTGATCGGCGCGAAGTGCGGGGCCACCTGTTTGCCGGTCTTCTCGTCGCGTCCGCCGTTGATGGCGTAGAGCAGGGTCTTGGCGAGGTTGACGCGGGCACCGAAGAACTGCATCTGTTTTCCGATGCGCATGGCCGAGACGCAGCAGGCGATCCCGTAGTCGTCGCCCCACTTGGCGCGCATCAGGGCGTCGCTTTCGTACTGAATGCTGCTGGTGTCGATGGACACCTTCGCGCAGAAGGTCTTGAAACCGGCGGGCAGGTTTTCGTCCCAGAGCACCGTGAGGTTGGGCTCGGGCGCCGCGCCCAGGTTGTAGAGGGTGTGCAGGAAGCGGAAACTGCTGCGGGTGACCAGCGGACGGCCGTCCAGGCCCATGCCGCCGATGCATTCCGTGACCCAGGTGGGGTCGCCGGAGAAGAGTTCGTTGTAGTCGGGCGTGCGCGCGAAACGCACCATGCGCAGTTTCATCACCAGATGGTCCACGATTTCCTGCGCGGCGGATTCGGTCAGAATTCCAGCGGCGATGTCGCGCTCGAAATAGATGTCGAGGAAGGTCGACACGCGTCCGATGCTCATGGCCGCGCCATTCTGTTCCTTGACGGCGGCCAGGTAGCCGAAGTAGGTCCACTGCACGGCTTCCACCGCGCTTTCCGCCGGTTTGGAAATGTCGAAACCGTAGGCCGCGGCCATCGTCTTGAGTTCGACCAGGGCGCGGAGCTGCTCGGCGAGTTCCTCGCGGTTGCGGATCATTTCCTCGTCGTACACCCCGGAACCCGCCTCGTCGTGCTCTTTTTCCTTGGCCGCAATCAGGCGGTTCACCCCGTACAGGGCCACGCGGCGGTAATCGCCGATGATCCGACCGCGTCCGTAGGCGTCGGGAAGCCCGGTGATGATGCCGGAATTGCGCGCCGCGCGGATTTCATTGTCGTACACATCAAACACGCCTTCGTTATGGGTCTTGCGGTATTCAAAAACCTTCTCGGTGTGTTTGTCCATTTTGTAGCCGTAGGCCTCCAGCGCGGCTTTCGCCATGCGGATGCCGCCGAAGGGCATGAGCGCGCGCTTCAGCGGTTTGTCGGTCTGCAACCCCACCACGGTTTCCAGTTTGTCGTCGGACATGTAGCCCGCGCCGTGCGAAGTGATGGTCGAAATCACCGTGTCGTCCGCATCCAGCACGCCGCCCTTGGCGATTTCCTCTTTCTGCAGACGATCGAGCAGAATCCAGAGTTTTTCGGTGCGGTCCGTGGGACCCTTCAGGAACGAATCGTCGCCATGATAAGGCGTGTAGTTGCGGACAATGAAGTCGCGGACATCAATATCATAGACCCAGTTGCCGGGCTGGAAGGCTTTGCGTTTGCCGGTGACAACGGTTTTGACTTCAGCGGTGTTTTCAAGGATATCCATGGTTATTTTCAGGGGGTTCGCGGTTTCAGTTGAATGCGGAGGCCGTTTATCCGATTTATCTTCATTTGCGCAAGATAAAAAACCAAAATACCCGCAAAAACTTCATATCCTATGGGAGTTATGCATCACTCCTCTGATCTTGATGATTCGAACCCAGCGTGCCGCCCACCCCATTGACGCATGGGGTTCCTGGTGGATGAATCGTGAAGGTTCCTTGTCGCCAAGGTGGAAAGGTGGCATGCCGCCAAAAACATAAAACCTCGGCCGGTACGGAAAAGGTGACAGGAAAATGGATTGCGAAGTGCATCTGGATGGCGTAATCCGACTTCACTGGCTTTACGCCTCGCCTGAGGCCAAAACCGACCTCCACATGCATCAGCAAAACTCGCGTGGTTCGTTCAAATGAAAACTGTAAAACACCCTGAATCGAAGGCCCGTTTCCCTATTTTGACGAGACAAATCCTGATATCCCTTGTCCTTGTCCTTCTCTCAGCGCCTGCGAATGGCTACGACAGGATTACACTCAAAAGCGGCAAAGTCATCGAGTGCTACGTCTTGAATCTGTCCGGAGGACGTTTCAAAATTCAAACTCCCACTGGGGAGATTTATGAAGGGGACGCGTCGTTGGTCCAGTCCATCGACTTCGAATCCCATCCCCAGAAAAAAAACGCGGATCCGGCACACATCAAGGAAGAACCCGCGATTGAGGTCACAGGCAGTCTGGGACCCGCTTGTGAAACTCCTGTGCAGAAAGCGGAACTTGTTCGCTTCGCCGGCGCGGCATTTGAACGTCCGATCCAGTCCATTACCCTATTCAGAACCTGGATGCATCCCTCAGACCAAACATTGGCAAAGGTGAACTTCAAACACCGCAAAATTCAGGAACCTTACTACGAGTCGTCCTATGGGCTTGTCTATCACAAAGATCTTCTGCCGAAGTGGCCCCCTACGGACAAGGATGGCAACGTCATGTGGGGACCAAAAGAGAATGATGCGGTTTCGGGCCCCTGGTTTACCGACAGCAAGATCGAAAGTGGACTAGTTGTCCGTTATCAACTCAACGGCACGGAAATCTTTTTGGGCGTTCCAAACCCATTGGGCTCCACCGACACGATTCGCAAACTCCTTTTGTCCATCGAAGGCGAAAACTATCACGTGGAGGATTCGTTGCTTCCACGCGTTGCCCGGGGTGGAGAAGAGGGGGATCGTGAAATTGACGTTAAAAAAATCCTAGACATCCGCATTGAAGAAGTGGATGGAAAACTACGGTATGAAGTCCAGACGTCTTCAGGAACATTGTCAGGGGAAATTTATATTTTCATCCAGATTGACGGTGGTTTTCGCTTGGTCGGGATGGGGCACTGGGTATCCTGAAGCTGTCGTTCATGACGAGATATCTCCTGTCCGCGACGCTGTTTAAAACGGCGTCAGATCGGCGTCGGCTTCGAGTTCCAGCACCACGGCGGCCATGAGGTTGATGCAGTGTTCGACGTCGCGGAGGTCCACCATTTCGCAGGGACTGTGCATGTAGCGGTTGGGGATGCTGAGCAGGGCGGTCGCCATGCCGGAGCGGCTGAGCTGCATGGCGTTGGCGTCGGTGCCCGTGCCGCGGCCCTCGGCGCAGATTTGCAGCGGAATTTTGTGGGCCGCCGCGGTCTGGACGATGCGCTCAAAAAGTTTGGGATGGGTGTTGGGTCCGCGGGTGAGCACGGGTCCCTTGCCGAGTTCGCAGTCGTTGAGCGCCCGCGCGGCGTCGCCAAGTCCGGGATGGTCGCTGGCGAAGGTCACATCCACGGCGATGCCGAGGTGCGCGTCCGCGCCGAAACTGGAGGTGGTCGCGCCGCGCAATCCGATCTCCTCCTGCACCGTGGCCACGCTGAGCAGCGTCGCGGCGGGCGGGGTTTTCGACTGCGCCACTTTGCGCGCCGCCTCCAAACACACAAAGGCCCCGATGCGGTTGTCCATGCCCCGCGCCGCCACTTTGTCCCCCAGCAAACGCTGGTAGCCGTAGGCAATGACCAGCGGGTCGCCGACCTGCACCTGTTTTTCGGCCTCTTTGCGGTTTTCCGCGCCGATATCCACCCACAAATCCTTGAGCTGCACCACGTTTTTGCGGTCGTCGGGCGACATCAGATGAATGGGCTTTTTGCCGATCACGCCCATGACCACGCCGTCCTTGGCGAGAATTTTCACCCGCTGTCCCTGCGCAATCTGCGGATCCCATCCGCCAATCGGCGCGATCCAGAGGTAGCCCTTCTTGTCAATGTGCGTCACCAAAAACCCGATTTCGTCGCAGTGGCCCGCAAACATCACGCGCAAGTCCCCGCTTCCCTGCACGGTAGCAATTGTGTTTCCGTGGCGGTCGCGTTTGACTTCCGACGCGAATTTCAGGGCCTCTTCGCGGAAAATATTGGCGCTGGGACCCTCGTATCCGGAGGGGCTGATGGCTTCAAGGAGGCGTTGCAGAACGGCTTCAGTCGATTTTTTCATGGATTCCTTTCCGGGCCCGGCCCGGTTTGCGGTTGCGTTTCAGAAGGATTCGTTTATGGGAATCCATCCTTCAATCAAGAACGTACGCATTCATGGACCCTGTAATTCTCCAACGCTCCGAACACTGCATCAGCCGCAAAAACATCAGCCCCAACGCGCTGAAGGTGCTCTACCGCCTTCACGACCGGGGCTACAAGGCCTATCTGGCCGGCGGCTGCGTGCGCGACCTCCTGCTGGGCCGCAATCCCAAAGACTTCGACGTCGTCACCGACGCCACCCCCCAGGAAGTCAAACGCTGCTGCGGCCACGTCCGCCTCATCGGCCGCCGTTTCCGCCTCGCCCATGTCATTTTTCCCGACGAAGTCATCGAAGTCGCCACCTTCCGCGCGGCGAGCAGCGACGACGACGCCCCCGCCGAAGAAAACGATGTCCCCAACAGCGACAGCGTCGTGCACGAGGAGACCGGAATCGTCCTCCGCGACAACGTCTTCGGCAGCCCCGAAGAAGACGCCTTCCGCCGCGACTTCACCGTCAACGCCCTCTTCTACAATATCGACGACTTCTCGATCATCGACTACACCGGCGGTCTTGTCGACCTGGAGAAACACCGTATCCGCTCCATTGGCGACCCCGACAAGCGGTATCAGGAAGACCCTGTGCGCATGATCCGCGCCCTGCGTTTCGCCTCCACCCTTCACCTCAACATCGAAGACGAAACCTACGCCGCCATGCTCCGACAACGCGAGCACCTCATGCACGCCAGCCACGCGCGCATGTACGAGGAAATCCTCAAGTTCTTCTATTCCGGCGGCATGGAACACGCGTTCAGCACCTGGCTCGACACCGGCCTTCTCGACGTTATGTTCCCCGGCTTCGCCCCCTGGTACCGCGAACAGGCCGCGCCCTCCGAAAAAGACTGGCACCGCCTCGCCCTCCGCCAGATGGACAAGTGGAAACTCGGCGGCACCAAGCCCTCCGCCGAACTCGCCTACACCCTCTTCCTCTGCCCCTGGATCCGCTCCATCGCCGCCGAACTCCACACCGGCGAAACCTCCGCCCACGACGCCTTGATTCATGCCGTGCAACAGGCCCAGCGCTGCCTCGCCGACCGCGTCCTCATCCCCAAGCGCAGCGCCTTTAAAATCTACGACCTGCTCAAGTCCCAGGAACGTTTCCCCGACCGCAGCAGCCGCGAACGCATCACCCGCTTCCTCCGCCGCCCCTACTTCCGCGACGCGCTCGTGTTTTACAAATTCGACCTCCTCGCACGCGGCGAAAAACAGTCGGACCTCCTTCAGGCCTGGTCCCGCGACCTCCGCAACGCGCCCCCGCCCGACACGGACGACGACGATGACGGCGGACGCTCCGCCCCCCGCCGTCCCCGCCGCCGCCGTTTCCGGCGCTGAACGGGGGCATTCCTGCCTAGTGGTTTT
>CAZCFM010000025.1:6376-34871 GCA_964497855.1 uncultured Verrucomicrobiota bacterium
TCCCCGCCGCCGCCGTTTCCGGCGCTGAACGGGGGCATTCCTGCCTAGTGGTTTTTACTTTTCCGTGACAGGAGCCAGATCACGCCCCTGCACACCAGACACAACACCAGCCACGTGCAAAAAGACAAAACAAAGGGATTCAGGTCATTTCCAATGGGGCTGATCGTCATGAATAGAACTACGGGAGCCATCGCGATAAACCCAATCGTATGGAAATACAAAGATTCGCCAGCATTCCAGCCAGCCTCGTAGGGTCCTCCCAACAAATGAATCCGGTACTGAACCAGCCCTGCGAAAACCAGGGCCACGACAGTCGGAAGCAGAACCAAACGAAAGCGTGTGATGGAGAATCGTGGATTGCGCCCACTCATACGAAGTCCTCTTCTATTTCGTGGTTATTCGCCTCTGTTCGCTTCATTCAGGAATGAGCGAGGTTTCCCCTCCCCCGCGTCAAGGGCGGAGAGGTTCTTCCGCGATGGTCTTGCCGTCCCATCCAGCCATGCGGGCCATCATCCACCAAAACGCCCGGCCCTTCAGGGCGCCGTTCAGGGGCCGGCTGTGCGCCGCGCTGTCTGGCAGTGCGATACCATGATCGGGATTCTTCTTCAGCCATTCGTCGGCCCAGTTCCGGACCCCACCCTTGTCCCTGTACTCGCAGCTGTCCTGGGCATTCAGTTCCATGTAATTCACCTTTCCATCGGGATCGAAACTCTCGATGTCGGCAAAATCGAACAGGATTTTCCCGTTTTTCCTGCAGAAATCCCGGATCTGCTCGTTGCGTCGATTGAGGTTGCCGTTCGCGCCGCTTCCATCGAGGTGGCCGGTCATGTAGACAAAACGCACCTGGGGGAACTCCTTTTCAAGCCCGTCCATCAATCGCAGATATAAGGCAATATCCTCTTCCGACGCGGATCCGGCCTGTCCGCACCAGGACCACAGAATCACATTGACCTCCTGGCCGGGACCCTTGAGGAATTCCCTCGTGCGCTGGGCCCAGGAGCTGCGATCCGGATTTCCCAGGTCGCCACGGGGCGTCCCGTCGAGCAGGAAAAGGTCTTTCCCGCCACTCCGTCCAAAGCCAAACAGATCGGGGTCCTGTTTCCGGAGCGCATCCATCCCCGACACAATCTGGCTGCCATGCGAGGTGTGCCCGTAGGCGACCCGGAAGGTTTCTTTTGCCCGGCGGATGGAGTCCCTCGGAACCTGTTGAATCTCCGTGCAGGCATGGTCGACGAGGATCGCCTGGCCTCCGGCCGCATCGGGGGACAACATCGCACACAGCAGGGAAAGCCCTGCACAGATCCAGCGGAAACCTGATGGCATATTCATTGTTTACCTTTCGGTTGTTTGTCTGTTGAATCCAAATGCCGAGGCCCTCCTTGTAGCACAAGCGGTGCCGGAACGCGAGGGTTGACCTTTATTTATCACTGCGCGGTTCCGATGGACCACGCCAAACACTGCCTCCAAACGTGCAAACCCGGATGAACGAGGCGTCGTATGGATCGAACTCCACGCGCATGATGTTCTTGAAAGGCAGGTCTTCGAAAGCCGTCCAGGTCTCGCCGGAATCCCGGCTGAGCCACAACGCCGGGCCTGGGGCTCCCTCGCAGAGTGTGGCGTAAATCCAGTCCGGCCGCCGGGCATCCACGTATGCGCCAAAGTGCTGCGGTCCCTTGCGCAGGACCAACTCCCAGGTCTTTCCACCGTTCAAACTGCGATACAGCCCTCCCTCCTGCGCGTGGCCTCGACCGGAATCGCTCGCCCCCAGGAAGATCACACGGCTGTCTGTCGGAGATACGGCAAAATCTTTCGGCCACAAAACCGGCAGGGATGCGTTCACACGCTCCCAGTGCGCCGCGTGGTCCGTGCTGCGGTAGAGTCCAGGCCCCTCGGACAGGAACGTTCCATTGCTGTCGCGTTTGGCCGTGACCAGAGCGAAGAGGGTGCCGTCTGCGTGCCGGATCAATCGGCAGACCCGCCGATTTCCCTCCGCACCGAGCCCATCATTGGACGCCTTCCACGTTTGGCCGTCGTCGGTGGACCTGAACACCCCCGCATCGAAGAGGCCGGCGTATAGGATGCGTTTCCCGGGAGGCGACTGCGGGTCGAGCACCAGCGAAGTAACCGGGACGAGGGGAAGGCCGCTGTTCGAGGCCGTCCAGGTCACTCCAAAATCCCTGCTCACGCAGACACCGCCGGGACGATCGGCCTTGTGGCGGCCAGAGATGACATTGTCGTTGGGGATGTCGTGCGTGTCGGAAAACGCCCCCCAGATTTTGCCGGGTTGGCTGTTCTCGAAGACCAGTTCGTAACAGGTGTTCCGCCAGGGGGCCCAACCCTTGTGATCCCACCAGGTCCACGTCTCGCCGGCGTCAAGCGAACGGGCCAAGCCGATGTCCGTGTAGGCGATGTAGTGGCGGTTTTGCTCGTGCGGGTCGATGGAATAGTGCCAGGCGGTCGTCACCACGAGCCCGTTGCAGATCCATCGGGCGGAGGGACCGGACTCGCCCTCCGTTCCCGGGGCGGGGCGTCCGTGGGCGGCACGCCAGAAACCGCCGCCGTCCTCCGTGATGAAACAGCCCATGGAGCCGCAGAACAACAGGTGGTCGGGATCCGCCGGGCATATGGCAGCGCCCGTTGGCCATTCCTGATAGAACTGTCCGGCACCAGCCACGCGCCAGTCCTTTTCCACATTGGTCTTTCCAAAGCGGGAATCGGCATGGAACACGGCACGCCATGTTTGGCCCGCATTGTCCGATCGATACACCGTGGCATGGTGTGGGGGTTTCACACCCGTGTTGGTGTTAAAGGTGTACACCGTGAGGGGCTTCGCGTTCGTGGTCAGGACCTGCTCGTAGCGCGGGGTGGGACCCATGGCCCACTGATCCGCAGCTTTCACATCCAGATTGAGGCCTTCGCCCATGCAGGATTCCCACTGTTCTCCTCGGTCGGTGGAGCGGAAGACTCCACCGGCCAACACACCGTTCCGAACCTCGCCCGGAATGGTTGCATAGAGCACGCACACCTTCTCCTCCGGATTCGATCCTCCCGCAAAAGCACGCAGATTGCGCCAAGGAAGGCCAGCGGTCTTTTTCGTCCATGTGACCCCGCTATCGTCCGAGCGCCAGACCCCTTCCTCCGTGGCGGCGAAACACACGCGCCGATCAGCGGGCGACGTCTGGTCAAAATGAAACCCAACGCCCGCGCCTTTGGGTCCATCGCATCGCGACCAGGTGCGCCCGCCATCGTCCGAGCGCCAGGCGCCCTCCTCCGTGCCTGCCAACATCCGCTCCGGATGGCCGGGATCGATGGAAATCTCGCCACTGAGTCGCCCCTGGATGTTGCCCATGTCGGTCCAGGTTTGACCCCCGTCGTGGGTGACCTTTAGTTTTCCACCCCACCCGGAGGCCGCGAATATCGTGTTCTCATCCAACGGGTGAAAAACCGGCCGACAACGGGTGTTGCCGCCAAGTTGCGCGTGGTGGATCATCCGCCAGGAATGGCCTCCATCGGCGGACAAGTACGCGGCGCTCATGTCACTGTTGATCATAACCCGTTTCGGGGACACCGGGCTGATTGCGGGCGCGAACAGACTCCCCCCTCCCGCAATCCCGATCGGCTTCCATCCACCATATGCATCGGTTTCGGCAGCGGGAGCCCCTGCGGACAAGAGGTGGATTCCGAATAGGAAGTGCGCTACAACAGAAAAACATTTCATGTCCTGATCCTCAGTTTATATGGTTTTGTCGGGGGACCAACTCACAGGCCATCGCATCCACAATAGAGTTGCCTTTAGCATCAAGGGCACATATTGAAAGCATATTATCATCTAACCCGGAGCCCTTTATGCACCTGTCGATGCGTTTGTACCCCCTCGTCGCCCTGCTTGTCCTGTGGAGCGCCTGCAGCCGCGCCCCCGTGGCCTCCTGGCCGGAATTGTCGGCCTTGGACCTCGCCGTGGAGTCTTTCGACAAGGCCCGCGCCACCTCAGCCGATCCCGCGGCCCTCGCACCGGCCCTTGAAAAAGTCTTCGCCGCCGCCGACGCCCTCGCCCGAGCACCCATCCCGGCATCTCTTCCCAACCGAGGCCAACTGGAACGCGGCCTCCAGGACCTCCGTTCCCTCGTGTCCGATCTCCGCGCCGCCACCGAATCCCCCGCCTACGAGGCCCTTCACCCTCTGGTCGAACAGCTCCTGCACGACGCCGGCATCCCCCATGTGCATTGACGTCCATGGATGACAGCGTCCTCCATCTCCGCGATCTGCGCGTCACCCTCGGCGCGGAACTCACGCTGCGTTTTCCCGACCTGGATCTGCAACGCGGCGAGTCCCTGGTGGTGACCGGTCCGAGCGGCTGCGGCAAATCGACGTTTCTGAATCTGATCGCCGGATTGATCCGTCCCGGCGGCGGCACTCTCCTTGTCCAGCAACAGGACCTATCCCGACTCCGCCCCGCCGATCTCGATCATTTCCGCGGCCGCCACATCGGCATGGTCCACCAGAATTTCCATCTGCTCGACGCCTTCACGGCCCTCGAAAACGTCCGCGCCGGCCTGCGTTTCGGTCCCCGGCTTCCCGCCGCGCGCGCCCGCGAAACCGCGCAGCACATGCTCGAACGCGTCGGTCTCCGCGACCGCCTGCACAGCCCCGTGCAACGCCTCTCCCGCGGCGAACGCCAGCGCGTGGCCATTGCCCGCGCCCTCGCGGCCTCCCCTTCCCTGCTGCTGTCCGACGAAGCCACCGGTTCCCTCGATCCCGCCCGCGCCCGGGACGTGATGGACCTGATGGAACAGCTCTGCCGCGAAATCCAGTGCGCCTGGATTTGCGTGACGCACGACGAGACCCTCGCCGCCCGCTTCCCCCGCCGTCTCGACGCCACGCGCTGGATACACACGGAGGCCCGTCCATGAGCCCCGCGTCCATCGCCTGGCGCTACCTGCTGCGCCGCCCCTGGGTCACGGCCCTGACCCTGCTCAGCCTGGCCCTCGGTTCGGCGCTGCCCTGCGTCATTCTCCAGCTCCGCGCCCGCTCCGAAGCATCCCTCCTGCGCGACGGCGAAGGCGTCGATCTCGTCGTCGGCGGCAAAGGCAGCCCCCTGCAACTGGTGCTCTCCGCCGTACACCACCTCGACCTGCCCACCGGCAACATTCCGCTCTCTCTCTACGAAACCCTGCGCAACGACCGCCGCATCGCCGCCGCCGTTCCTCTCAGCCTCGGCGACAACGTCCGCGGCTTCCGCATTGTCGGCACCGACGCCTCGATGCGCGCCTGGCGCCCGCGCGGCTTCGAAGGGGCGGAGTGGCTGCGTTTGCGCGGCGGAGTCTGGTTCAACTCACCCTTCGATGCCGTCGCCGGAGCCGAAGCCGCCCGCGTCCTCGACCTTGCGGTCGGCGACAGTTTCGTGGGTGCCCACGGTCTTGTGGCCGCCCCGGGAACCGAACACAGAGATTTCCCCTACCGCGTCACCGGCATCCTGGAGCCGACAGGCGGGGCGATGGACCGGCTGATTCTCACCCCGCTCGAATCCGTCTGGGATGTTCACGCAGCCGAAGAAAAACACCACGGTTACACGGCCAGCGAGGCGCGTCCGCCGGAAGTCACCGCCCTGTGGCTCAAACTGCGTTCGCCCGGACTGCGGGTCTGGATTCGCGAGGAAATCAACCGCAAAACCGAAGCCATGGCGGCCTCCCCCGTGGAGGAACTGCTGCGGCTCTACCAGCGCGTGCTGCGTCCCCTCGAACGTGGACTTCTCTGGATGGCCGCCGCCGTCGCCGTCACCTCCACCCTGGCCATTCTCGCCACGCTCCTCCAGGCCGCCGAGCGCCGTCGCCGCGACTGGGCGCTCTTGCGCGTGCTGGGCGCCCATCCCCGCGAGGTGTTTCTGATTGTGTGGATGGAGGCCGTTTGGATCGCACTGCTCGGGGTCTTCGCCGGATTCCTGCTCGCCCACGGCGGACTCGCCCTGGCCTTCCATCTCATCGACGAACCCGGTTTCGCCTCCTCGCCGTTTTGGCTACCCACCCGGGGCGAAGGTCTGCTGCTCGCAGGCATCGCCCTCGCCGCCTCGCTCACCGGCCTCCTGCCCGCCGCCCTTCAGTACCGACGCTCCCCGCTGACGGATTTGGAAAGCGCATGAAAAAAGACACCCTCATCAACCTCGCCACCGCCCTCGCCGCTGGCGCCGCCTTTCTGCTCGTGATCGCCCGCCTGTCGCCCCGCCAGGACGCTTTCAGCGAAGCGGAGGCCAGGCCCACGCCCACGCCGCGTCCCCTGCCTCCCGGCGTCACCCTGCTGTCCTTTGCCGACCTCGAAAAAACCACGCCGGACGCCAACTACCTGCCCCTGTATCCGCCCGGACTCAAGGCCCTTAACGGGAAGCAGGTCCGCCTCGTCGGATTCATGGCCCCCTTCGACAGCCTGACCTCCCTGAAGACCTTCATGCTCTTCCCCACGCCCGCCGGCTGCAATTTCTGCGCCCCGCCCGCACCGAACCAGTACATCCTCGTCCGCCAGCGCGACGCCGCCAAACATCCCTACATCGAAAACCCCATCGAAATCACGGGCAAGCTGGTCCTGTGGACGACCGAGTCCGGCATCCCCGCCGATTCTGAAAACTTCTTTGTCTACACAATGGAGGACGCCGAGGTCGTGGAACTGGACGCCAACGCCGTCGCCCCCGACCAGCACTTCTTTTGATGGCGGGAAGGTGCCTGCCGACAAAAACGCCGTGGAATCCGTCTTTACAATGCGGAATCGCTCCTTAATGCTCCTGCAACCCTTTTCCGCCGTATGCAAGACGTCATCCTCGACCCCCTTCACATCTTCCACTGCCCGTACTGCGGGGAGGACCTGCTGCCCCTGGCACCGGAACCCTTCACCACCCTCGCCTGTACCCGCTGCAATGCCGAAGTCGCCGTCCCGGGACAGTTCGGCCAGTTCCTCCTGCGCCAGCGCATCACCGACAGCGTGATCAGCAGCGTGTTCGAGGCCAGCGACCCCAAACTTGACCGCAGTGTCAGCCTCAAAATCCTGAACTTCGTTCTCAGCAAGAACTCGGAGCTGGCGGAAGCCTTCAAACGGGAAGCCCTCGCCGCCGCGTCCCTCAATTCGCCTCACGTCCTCAAAGTGTACGAGTTCGGCACCCACAACGGTCAGCCCTACATGGTGATGGAAAACACGGAGGGCCGCTACCTGAACGCGCTCATGCAGGAACGTCGCCTCTCCGACCACCGTATCCTCCACATCACCGAGGGCATCGTGCAGGGTCTGATGGACACCCACGAGCAGGGCATTGTGCATGGCGACGTCATGCCCCGCAATATTCTTATCGATCCCGACGGCACCGCCAAAATCTGCGATTTCGGTCTCGCCCGCTTTTCCGGACAAGACGCCAGCCCCATCGACTCCTGGTCCTCTCCCTATTACATGCCTCCGGAACGCATCCAGGGCCTCCCCGAAGACCACCGCGCGGATTTCTACAGCCTCGGCACCACCCTCTACATGATGATCTGCGATCATCTGCCCTTCTTCGATCTCGACGAGGACATGATCCTGAAGCGCAAATGCGAAGAATCCGCACCCGATCCGCGGGTCCACCGCCCCGACGCCACTCCCTGTCTCTGCGAACTCGCCTTGCGCCTGCTCGAACGCGACCCCCAGCGCCGTCCCTCCGACTACAGCGAACTTCAGGACCTCCTCCGCGACGCCTTCAACCGACTCCCCCGCGAAGACAACGGCAGCCCCCGCAGCTCCAGCGCCACCCGCCCCCTGCAAAAAGCCGTGCTCCCCCGCAAACAGCCACCCTGGGTTTTGTTTCTCCTGCTCGCACTCGGACTCGCCGGAGCCTGGCTGATCGCACATTTTGCCCGCCAACGCAGCCTGAAAACGTCCGAAAACGCCAACCCGCCCGGCCTTTTCCCCACGCCACTTCCGACAGCTACACCCACGCCCATCCCCACACTCACTCCGCAGCCCAGTCCCACAGCGCCTCCAGCCCTCCCCACGCCCGTGATCGAGGCACCAGCGCCCCCACACCTCCCTGTGGCTGATTTCCACGGGGACACGGGTAGCGTAAAAACCGATGAAGAGGGTTTCCTTCTGGAGTGGTGCGACCGCAGACTCAACGACCCCGTCTTTCTTGCGTTTTCCCTTGAGCAACGTCCCCGCGTCGAAGCAGGGCTCTTCGGTCAACACCCCGGCATTCGTTTTGAAAATTCCGCGTTGATTTCCGGACGCACCCCTCACACCGAAGATGCCTTCACTCTGGTCTTCTTCGTCCATCCCTCCACCTCCAGCGTGAACCTGTCCAAACAGGCCCTCGCCGGCAACGATCCCGCTACGGCGGGCGAACACTGGAACATCCACCTCGATCCCATGATCGGAGACGCCGTTCGTTTTCAAAGCCGTCAGGGTTCCGCCATCCTTGTCCTCTCCCGCGAAGAGCGCGGAAAACCTTTTGTCGTTGCCTTCGTCCGCGGGCCCAAGGGCGACCGCGCCTACGTCGGCACCCACAGCGTCATGCTTGCCGGTCCAGCCCCGGCCCGTCCCGAGCCCGACCCCGAAGCCCTTCCGTCCCTCCATCTCGGGAGCCTCCCCGGTTTCACACCGTATCAGGGTTCGCTCGCCGAATTCCGCATCTACGGGGAGGAACTCTCCGACGAGGCCCTCCAAACCCTTTTCCTGGAAATGGAACGTCGCTACGGGGCGGCTCCGTGAAACGGCTGGATCGCATTGTCACCCCTTTCAACGATGTGGATGTCTGGCAAAACAACGATGGCAGCATCGATTTCGAAGTCATCGGAGCCACCCATGCCACCTGGCATCCCCATCGCCTCCTGACCGGTCACGCCTGGGACGCCATCACCGGGGCCACCCTTCTCCATCCCGGAACCCCCGCGCGCATCCTCATGCTCGGCCTCGGCGGCGGCACCGTCTTCCGCCAACTCCGCCACCTTCTTCCCGATGCGGAACTGTGCGCCGTGGAAATCGACGGCGATATGATCCGCCTCGCCCGCGACTACATGCAGCTCGACGACCTCCGCGTCACCGTCGTCCACGACGACGCCTTCGCCTGGATTCAACGCCCACACGCACCCTACGATGTGGTCATTGACGACCTCTATCGCTGCGGAGACAGCGACGTGGAACGCCCCGTCGAAATCACCAACGCCCTGCTCGAAACCCTCTGCTCCCTGTTGGTTCCGGAGGGAAGCCTGGTCATGAACCTCGTCATCGGCAAAGGACACCGCAACACCCAGCGCGCGGCGCGGAACGCGTTTTTGGCCCGCTTCGCTTCGGTGCGTGCCGTTCGCCCGCCCCTCAGCATTAACGAAGTTCTCTGCGGACGCAGTGCCGGCCCCGAACTGCGCGGCCCCCGGTCCCTGCACCGGATGCTGAGCTTTTTTGAGAACGAGACAGACCGGAAATTCTGGAAAGAACTGCGTACTTTAAAATTGCGTTGAGGCACATCCCTGCATAAATGGATGTCCCCGGCGTTTTCTCCGGGAGGATCATCCCCCTCCCATCCGCCTTCACCCTTCACCGATTTTTTTTCCAAAAGTGATTTCCCTATGAGTGACACTGCCATTTTTATTGTTGTTTCCTCCGATGAACTCCGCGCCAGCGGACAACTGCCCGGCGACCTTCGCAGTCTCCGCGCCCTCGCCCCCGAAGGCGACCGCGTTGTGCACCTCGAGATTCTGGCCGACGCCCCCCTCCCCGACCGCGCCCTGAACGGCCTGCACCTCGCCGGTGCCCGCATCACGATCCTTCCTTCGGCTCCGGACGCCGCCTCCGCCCTCGTCGGCGGTCTCATGGCCCGCCTCCACGAATTTATCTACGCGTTCCCCCACATTGCACAAATTATGCTCGCCGGGGCCAACACCGACCGCCTCTTCAGTGCCGCCACCTTCCTGCAAAACGCCGGTTTCGGCGTCATCCTCTGCGGCCCCGACCGCGCAAAGCTCGAATCCGTTCGCTTCGCCGTCGATGATATCGGTCTCTGGTCTGGACGCGGAACCTCCCGTCTGGAAGCCTCCCGCGAAGCCCGCGAGCCGCGCGAGGCCCGTGAAACCCGCGAGCCGCGCGAAGCCCGTGAACCGCGCGAAGCCCGTAGCGAAACTCCCGCTCCGGATGCCTATGAGGTTCTGGTGGACGAGGTCACCAAAGGCCGCCAGGGCGGTCACCGCGTGCTGCTCACCTCTCTCAAACAACGCATGCGCAAACGCATCCGCCGCTTCGACGAAACCCGCATGAAGGACAAAGACGGCCGCCCCATGCGGAAATTCAAGGATTTCATCGTTGATGCCGCCGCCCGCGGCCTCATTCAACTCGTGGAACGCGGCAACCTCAGCCATGTCCTTCTTCCCGGCGAAGCCCTTCCCAGTGAGGACGAAAACGAGTTGGACGACAACGACCGGGACGAAAACGACGATGTCATCGGCGATGAAGAAGCCCCCGCCGATATCGAAGGCGTCGATCCCCTGCTCGATGCCGTCGATATGATCGAGGATGACTCCGACAGTGATGAGGGCGATGACGCCGACGACAGCACTGCGGACGACGTTGAGGAAATCGATGCGATTCCCTCTCCCATCGAAGAAGAAGTGGAACAGGACGAACCCGCCCCCCGCGAAGAGGATTTCGACGTCGATCAAATCGACGAAGAAGCGAACCCACCCCCGTCCTCCTTCATGGAACTGTTGGAGGCCAGCATTCCCCGCGAAGGCGCCACTCTCGGCGAACTCCTCCGCAGCCTCGCCCAAAAACAGGCCTCCGGTGAGCTGCAGCTCAACAACCAGGGCCTCCGCGAAGCCCTGCAAAACGCTTTTCACAACGAACTGATCGAAAGCATCGGTGACGAAAAACCCTGCCGCTATATCGTCGTGGACGATTGGCGCGGGATCATCGATTTCCTGTAACATCGGTCGAAAATGAACATACAAGCCCCATGCGCTGTCCATTCTCGACGCCCCTCTGGAGTACCCTCATGACTTTTTCCCTTCCCCGTCTTTGTTTATCCCTTTTCGCCCTCCTTCTTCCCCTTCAGGGAATCTGGGCTCAGGTCCCAGATGGCATCCCCGCCGAATCGGACAACAGTCCCGCACGCATCCGCATTCCGCTCCAGGTGGTCGAAGAGGCTGGCAAACGGGCGACGGAGAAGTCCGACTCCAAAAAAGAGGATGCCGCCGACGAAATCGCGGCCATGGCCCTGGCAGCCCGCGCTCCCGGTTTTATCCCCCCCGGAACGGGTTCCCTTCTCCGCATCGGCATGCCCATCCGCGTCTCCCTCACCGTTCAGGGAAAGATTGAATTCGCGACCGACACGCAGCGCATCACCGAATCCGGCAAAATTGGACTCCCCTTGCTCCAAAACATCGAAGTTGCCAACAAAAGCATTGATCAGGTCGAAAAAGACATAACCACCGCCTACCAAGCGTTTTACCGCACCCCCCTTGTCAATGTGGAATTCATGGGCGACCAGACCAACCCCCAGTTGTGCCCCTGGGGCTATGTCACCGTCATGGGCCGCGTGGACTCCCCCGGACCCATCGCCGTTCCTCCCACACGCAACCTCACGGTCAGCGCCACCCTCAAACTGGCGGGAGGAACCCCTGACCTTGCCAACCGATCCTCCATCCGCGTGTTCCGCCCTCAACCCGAAGACAAAAGCGTCGAACGCATCCGCGTCGACCTCGACAACGTTGCCAGCCGTGGCAACCACGCGGGCGACATCGTGGTCGAACCCGGCGACGTGATCTACGTCCCCGAACGAATCTTCTGAGCAACTCGTCGCTTCAGACGATACGCTTCGGCATCCGGATGAAGCAGCAGTTCCAGGTCCGCGTCCCGCCAGGCGGGTGTTGACAACAAATGCTCCAACAACCGCGCCGAACCCATCGCGTCAAACAAGGCATCGTGCGGCCCGCGCCCCGGCATTGCCGTTTCCACGTCGGCAAGAAGCCCCAACTCCCGCAACACGTCCTCCAAACGATGCGACGCCAACGAGGGCCACGCCGCGCGCGCTAGAACAAGCGTATCAATCCAGGGCCCAAACGATTCCATGGGCGCGGCCACGCGCAGGCATTTTTTTTCGGTGGCCACATTGTGCCCCACCAGAGGCACTCCCAGACAGAAGCTGCGCAACTCCGGAAGACATTCCGTCAAACGGGGGGCCTGCGACAATTCCTGCCGCAACGAGGCGTGCCGACCCGGCGCCTGGGGATGAAACGGACGCGGTCCCACCTGCAACCAGCTCTCCCAACAACGCCACTCCCCGTTTTCCACTCGCACCACCCCGATCTGCCATGGCTCCACCGGCCAGCCCGGAACGGATCCCGTGGTCTCAAAATCGATGGATGCAAAAGCGAAGGGCATTTCCATAATATATTTCTCTAACCGAAATGCCCTTGCCATTCAATGGCGGCGACCATAAGAAAATGCCCCTACCCCTTGAGGTCTCCTTATGCCACATCCCCTTGCCGGTCAAACCGTCCCCCCCGAACGCATCCCGAATATCCCTCGATTGCTCTGCGACTATTATGTCGGCAAACCGGACCCGGTCCAGCCCGAACAGCGCGTAGCATTTGGCACCTCCGGACACCGGGGCTCCTCTTCCGACAATCGTTTCAACGAAAACCACATTCTCGCCATCGCCCAGGCCGTCTGCGAGTACCGCCAGGCCAAAGACATCAGCGGTCCCCTCCTCCTCGGCATGGACACCCACGCTCTTTCCGAAGCCGCCTGGATCAGCACCGTCGAAGTCCTCATCGCCAACAACGTCACCGTCCATGTGCAGCGCGGACGCCGTCCCACCCCGACCCCCGCCATTTCCCGCGCCATCATCGCCTGGAATCGCGTCCACAAACACAAGGCCGACGGCATCCTTATCACCCCCTCCCACAACCCCCCCGAAGACGGCGGACTCAAATACAATCCCCCCCACGGAGGCCCCGCTGACTCCGACGCAACCACCTGGATTCAAAACCGCGCCAACGCCCTGCTCGAAACCGACCTCGAAGACCTCCAGCGCATCCCCTTCGAACGCGCCCGCCAGCACAAAAATTTCATCGAAACCGATTTTGTCCAGCCCTACGTCCGCGACCTCGCCTCCGTCCTGAACATGGACGCCATCGCCGCCTCCGGTCTCCAACTCGGCGTCGATCCCCTCGGCGGTGCCTCCATCGACTACTGGGCCCCCATCGCCGAACACTACAAACTCTCCCTCCGCAACGTCAACCCCGTCCTCGACCCCAGCTTCCGCTTCATGCGCATCGACCACGACGGCAAAATCCGCATGGATTGCAGCAGCCCCTTCGCCATGGCCGGCCTGATCGGCCTCAAGGACGAATTCGACATCGCCTTCGCCAGCGACCCCGACGCCGACCGCCACGGCATCGTCACCCGATCCTGTGGCCTCCTCAACCCCAATCACTATCTCGCCGTCGCCATCGACTACCTCTTCACCCACCGTCCCGACTGGCCCTCCGATGCCTGCGTCGGCAAAACCCTCGTCTCCAGCTCGCTCATCGACCGCGTGGCCGCCGGCATCGGACGCAAACTCTCCGAAGTCCCCGTCGGCTTCAAATGGTTTGTTCCCGGATTGATGAACGGCACATGCGGCTTTGGCGGCGAAGAAAGCGCGGGCGCTTCCTTCCTCCGCCACGATGGCAACACCTGGACCACCGACAAAGACGGACTCCTCCTCTGCCTGCTCGCCGCCGAAATCACCGCCGTGACCGGCAAAGACCCCGGACAGCGCTTTCTTGACCTCACCGCGAAATACGGAACGCCTTTCTATGGGCGCAGCGACGCGCCCGGTAGCGCCGCTCAGCGCAAAAAACTGGCCTCCCTGAGCGCCTCCGATGTGAAATCCCGCGAACTCGCCGGCGAGCCCATCACCGCCGCCCTCACCCACGCCCCCGGCAACGGTGCCGCTATCGGGGGACTAAAGGTGATGACCCAAAATGGCTGGTTCGCCGCCCGCCCTTCTGGCACCGAAGACATCTACAAAATCTACGCCGAAAGTTTTGTCAGCCCGGAACATCTCGCCCGCATCCAGGAAGAGGCCCAAACCCTCGTCCAATCCGTCGTCGGAGGCGCATAAGAAAACAATTGAAGACTAGTTTGGATTGCCAAGGGCAGCGTCTGGTGTACCTGCGGCTCTTTTGCGTTTTGCGACACTAGGTATTTGTATTTCTCCCAGCAGCGGATATGTTAGGGAATCTAAATAAATTCTTCTGCCTACACCATGTCCTCCATCCCCCCAACATCCGGTCTTCACCATGTGACCGCCATCTGCGGAAGCGGATCCCAAAATATCGCCTTTTACCGCGACATTCTGGGACTTCGCCTCGTGAAAAAAACCGTCAATTTTGACATGCCGACCAGTTATCACCTCTACTACGGTGACGAAACGGGTCGCCCTGGAACTCTCCTGACTTTTTTTGTGTGGATTGGACTTCCCCCCGGCAGAGAGGGCCGGGGTCAAACGCTCCGCACCCGATTCTCCACTCCCGTCCCTCTCGCCACCTGGACGTCGTTTTTCGAATCGAAGCGGATATCAAGTTCAATTCAACACTGGCTGGGCCGGGAAGAACTGCATTTTGCCGATCCGGATGGACTTCAGCTCGCCCTTGTCTCCGCTGCAGCATCATCTCCGCCTGCCACAAGCACTGAAAGGCCCGGCCCCATCTCGCTGGAGGCAGTGGTCTTGCAAGTCGGCGAGGAAGGTCCCACCCGCTCGCTGCTGGAAGCCATGGGCTGGACGCTCTCCGCCCAAGAAAGCGCTCGTATTCGTTTTCAAAGTCCGGAACCCGGTCCCGGGTCGTTTTTGGAACTGGAAATGTGCCCCGATGCCCCCTGGGCCCGCTCCGGCAACGGCGTTGTTCATCACATCGCCTTTCGAGCCCGCGATGAAGAACACCAAATGCAGTTTCACCACCTCGCCAGCCGTCTCGGGCTAAAGCCCTCCTCCGTCATGGACCGAAACTATTTCCGCTCCATTTATTTCCGTTGCCCCGGAGGTGTCCTGTTTGAAGTCGCGACCGACAAACCCGGCTTTGCCGTGGACGAAGCCCCCGAACATCTTGGCGAATCCCTCTGCCTCCCCCCCTCGTTGGAGTTTCGCCGCAGGGACATCGAACAGGGCCTTCCCGCCCTCTAAGGACAGAACGTCTGACCGCAGACGCGAATGCGCATAAAAAAACTATAAAAACGGAATCAAATGATTGGATGTTTTGTTTCTCCAATGCCATAGGACCTGTATGATTTCCTACCTTCTTGAATTGTTTTTCTCCATCCTCCTGGTCGCCCTGCTCTTCTGCGGAACGGTGCTTGTGCACGAACTGGGACATTTCCTCACCGCGCTCTGGTTCAAGCTGCGCATCGACGCCTTCTCCATCGGCATGGGCCCCGCCCTCTGGAAAAAGCAGTACAAGGGCGTTGAGTACAAACTCAGCCTTCTGCCCATCGGCGGATATGTGGCGCTTCCGCAAATGGACATCACCGGGTCGGCTTTCGAGAATGAAGACGCCCAAAAGGGTCGCCTGGACCCGGTCGCCCCCTGGAAACGCATCATCGTCGCCGTCGCCGGTCCTCTGATGAACATCCTCGCCGCATTTGTGATCTGCGTCATCGTCTGGCTCGTGGGAAAACCCTACGACGCCGGTCCCGAGGCCCCGATTGTGGGCTGGGTGAGCCCCAGCAGCGTGGCCCACAAAGCCGGACTCCGCGAAGGCGACCGCGTGCTGACCGTCAACGGCGACCGGGTCGACTTCTGGACCGACTTCATCATCGCCAACAGCCTGAACAAAGAAGTGAATCTGGTGGTGCAGCGGGAGGGCCGGCGCGTGGAACTTCCGCCCATGGCCACCCTGCGCAATCCGCTGGGTTTCCTTTCGCTGAGTGGAGTGTTGGAAGTCGAAAAAGTGGAGTATGTATTTGCCGGGGAAGTGATCCCGGCCTCCCCTGCCGCTCAGGCCGGATTGCTCGAAGGCGATGTGCTGGTGGATATCAACGGAGAGCCCGTCACCAGCGACAGCCGTTTCCGCGCCGCCGTGCAGGCTGCGGCAGGTCAAACTGTGACGGTGCAGGTGCGCCGTCCGGAGGAAACCACCCTTCGCCGTCTGGAGATCACGCCGCATCTTTCCGAAGACAAGGTTTGGCTGATCGGCATCCGCATGGGGCAAAAGCTGTCGGAAGAATTTGTGCATCCGACACCCATGAACCAAATGCGCTACTTCAGTGGTGTCCTCTTCCGGACCCTGCGCGGACTGGTGCGCAGCCGTGAGCGCGGCGAGGCCGGCAATGGCATCGGTGGCCCCGTCATGATGCTCGGAAGCATTCATCAGCAGGTGCGCATCCATCCAATGCAGGCGCTCTGGTTCACCGCGCTCATCAACGTCAACCTGGCCATCATCAACCTCCTTCCCATCATCATCCTCGACGGCGGCCACATCACCCTGGCCCTCTTTGAGATCGTCTCCGGCCGCAAACTTCCAAAACGCCTCATCACCGCGATGGCCAATCTGGTGGCCGTTTTTCTGATCGGTCTGATGATCATCCTCACCTTCAAAGACGTTTTGCTCTACCGTCGTCTGGACAAGCTGAAACAGCAGATGGCCGCCGAACAGCAGGCCACGCCCACCCCAGTCCCGGCCGCAACCGTGCAGCCTGTCGAGTCGCTGCCCGTTGCCCCCTGAGGTCCGCATGTCCTCGTTTCTGAAACGCTATTCGCACTCCAGCACCAGCTTTGTGCGGATACCCCTGGAGGCCCCGGGTGCCCTCTGGGTCAGCCCCATGCCCTACGGACGCTACGACCGCGACCGCGTGTTCCGCGCCTACAAGGCCGAAAAACTCACGCGCGTGGTCGTCCTGCTCAGCGACGACGAAATCGCCAAACGCTGCTCCCGCGACCTCAAAAAACTCTACGCCCGCCATTCGATGCAGGTGACGCAGTTTCCGATGATCGACTTCCTGCAGCCCGGCCACGGCAACATGGACCGCCTGGTTCCGGAGCTGGTCAAAGCCCTGCGCGCGGGCGAAAAAATCGCCATTCATTGCCACGCCGGCGTCGGCCGCAGTTCCGTCGTCGTCTCCTGTCTGGTGGCCGTCCTGCACAACCTCTCCGTAGAGGACGCGATCGCCTTTGTGCGCACCCACATGGAGAGCAACATCACCGTCGAGCAAAAACACTTCATCGGCGGCTGGATCGAACGCCTGCACGAGTCCCGTCCCGGCGACCCCATCCTGCTGCGCGGGGCGGAGGTCATCGCCACCGGCAGCGAACTCCTGCAAGGGCGCACCTTGAACCAGCACGGCCACACCCTCGGGCGACTGCTCACCGGCTTTGGCATTCCGCTGCTGCGCGAAACCGTCCTTCCCGACCACTCCGCCGCCATCCGCAGTGTTGTCAGCGAGGCCATCGCCCGCAGCGACCTCGTCATCGTCACCGGCGGCCTCGGCCCCACCGACGATGATCTGACGCTGGAGGCCGTGGCCGATGCGGTGGGACGCCGCACACTGCACGAGGCCTCCGCCGACGCGCATCTGGAGGCCTGGTTCCAGCGGGTGGGACGTGTTCCCAGCGAAGCGCAACGGCGCCAGGCGCGGGTCATCGACGGCGCGTCCGTGTACCTGAATCCCGCCGGCATCGCTCCCGGGCAGCGCCTCACCCTCAGCAACAGCCGTCACCTCTGGCTGCTGCCCGGACCGCCCCGCGAACTCCACGCCCTCGTGGCCTCCGCGCTTCAGCCCTGGCTGGAGTCCGCCACCGCCCGCGCCGACCGCGTCATGGCCGTGTTCCGCATCCTCGGGCACAGCGAATCCGCCGTTGAAAAAACTGTCATCTCTTTCGCGCCAGCCCCCGGCGTGGACTGCGCCTACTGTGCGCGACCCGGCAGCGTGGAACTTCGTTTTACGGGTCCCCTTGAACAAGTGGAAAAGCTTCGAACCGATGTCCGCCGACACTTTGCTGCGGATTTGCTCAACGAAAGCGGCGACAGCCTCGAACAGGAAGTCGGCAAGCGTCTGCTCGCGCGGGGTGAGCGGGTGGCCACTGCGGAATCGTTCACCGCCGGGGGCATCGCCGAACGCCTGACCGATGTGCCGGGCAGCTCGGCCTACGTCGTCGGCGGCATCGTCGCCTATGACAATGCCATTAAAGTTCGCGAACTGGGGGTCGATCCCGCTGTTCTTGCGGAACACGGAGCGGTCAGTGAAGCCGTTGCCGGGCAGATGGCGGATGGCGTGCGAAAAAAAATGGGGGTCGAGTGGGGACTGTCCGTCACGGGCATCGCCGGACCGGGTGGAGGAAGCGAGACGAAGCCAGTGGGACTGTTTTTTGTGGGAATTGCCGCAGCGGCAGGGCTGGAGGTTTTCCGCTTCCAGGTGAACGGCGACCGGGCGCAGATCCGCGAACACGGTGTTCAACGTGCATTGGAATGTCTTTGGCGTAAAACCCTTTCTTGACAGCGCCGCTGGCTCCGATAAGGAAATGCCTCCCTTTTTCGCCGGACCGGCTTCGTTCCGGTCTTTCCCCAACTCCCAAAGGACAACCTGGTTATGGCTGACAAGCAAAAGAAACAGTACGTATACTTCTACGGCTTCGGCAAAGAAAACACCGAAGGCGACAGCACCTACAAAGCGATTCTCGGCGGCAAAGGCGCCAACCTCGCCGAAATGGCCAACGCGAATCTTCCGGTGCCCCCCGGCTTCACCGTCTCCACCGAAGCCTGCGCCTACTACAGCTCGCACAACAGCAGCTACCCCGTCGGCCTCGAAGCCCAGATCAAAGAGAAACTCAACAAGCTTGAGAAGCTCATCGGCAAAAAACTCGGCGATCCCCGCAACCCCCTTCTCGTCTCCGTCCGCTCCGGCGCCGCCGTCTCCATGCCCGGCATGATGGACACCGTGCTCAACCTCGGTCTCACCGACAAGTCCGTCCTCGGCTTCATCGAACAGACCGGCAACGAACGCGCCGCCTGGGACTGCTACCGCCGTTTCATCGACATGTTCGGCGACGTGGTCATGGGCCCCTCCTCCGGCCTGACCCACGAGGATTTCGAGCATGAAATCGAAGCCCTCAAGAAAAAATACGGCGCCGCCGAAGACACCGATCTGACCGCTGAACACCTCAAAGAACTGGTCGAACAGTACAAGAAAGTCTACCGCAACAAGGTGAAGAAGCCCTTCCCGCAGGATCCCTGGGAACAGCTCAACCTCTCCATCCAGGCCGTGTTCAACTCCTGGAACTCCGACCGCGCCTCCAAGTATCGCCAGATCAACAAAATCTCCGGCCTGCTCGGAACCGCCGTCAACATCTGCTCCATGGTCTTCGGCAACCTCGGTTCCGATTCCGGCACGGGCGTCGCCTTCACCCGCGACGGCTCAAGCGGCAAGGCCATCCCCATGGGCGAATACCTCATCAACGCCCAGGGCGAAGACGTGGTCGCCGGCATCCGCACTCCCAAGAACCTCGAAGAAATGCCCGATGAGCCTGTCGAAAACGCCATCTGGAAACGTGCGCACAAAGAGCTGACCTCCATCATGCGCAAGCTGGAAAAACACTACAAATATCCCCAGGACGTGGAATTCACCGTCGAACAGGGCAAACTGTGGATGCTCCAGACCCGCAACGCCAAGCGCACCGGTCTCGCCGGCATCCGCTGGGCCGTGGAAATGGCCACCGGCAAGGACGTCGACACCGGCGAGGCCCTGCCCAAACTGCTCACCCCGCAGAAGGCCCTCCTCACCATCAGCGGCAACGACCTCGAACAGTTGCTCTTCCCCATCTTCGACATCGAAGCGGAAGCCACACAGACCCCGATTCTCGTCGCTCTTCCCGCCGGTCCCGGCGCGGCGGTCGGCAAGATCGTGTTTGACGCCAAGGCCGCCGAAGAGGCGATCAAAGCCAATCCCGAAGAGCGCCTGGTGCTCGTCCGTCACGAAACCAGCCCCGAAGACGTGGGCGGAATGTGGGCGGCGAAGGGCATTCTGACCTCCACCGGCGGCATGACCTCCCACGCGGCGGTCGTCGCCCGCGGCTGGGGCAAATGCTGCATCTGCGGCGCCTCCGCGCTCAAGATCGACTACAAGAACAAGAGCATCAGCATCAACGGCGTGACCTACAAGGAAGGCGACTGGCTCTCCCTCAACGGTTCCACCGGTAAAGTCTACGCGGGCGAAATCCCCACCATGGCCTCCCCGGTTGTGGCCGCGGTCAACGGTGGCAACAGAGCCGCCGCCAACCACGCGATCTACAAGATGTACAAAGTCGTTTCCGACTGGGCCGACCAGTTCCGCGGCATCAAGGTCCGCGCCAACGCCGACTCGCCAAAGGATGCGATCATTGCCCGCGCCTTCGGCGCAGAAGGCATTGGTCTCTGCCGCACCGAACACATGTTCTTCGAAGGCGACCGCATCTGGGACATCCGCGAGTTCATCATCGCCGAAGACCTCAAAGGCCGTGAAGCCGCCCTCCGCAAGCTCCTCCCGCATCAGCGCAAGGACTTCGAAGGCATCTTCAAAGCCATGAAGGGCCTTCCCGTCACCGTCCGCCTGCTCGATCCGCCGCTGCACGAATTCCTGCCGCACACGGACGCCGACCAGGCCAAAATGGCCTCGCACATGGGCGTTGCCTTCGAACTCGTCCAGCGCCGCGTGAAGGAACTGCACGAATCCAACCCGATGCTCGGTCACCGCGGCTGCCGCCTCTCCGTGACCTATCCCGAACTCTGCGTCATGCAGACCCGCGCGATCATCGAAGCCGCCTGCAACGTTCTCTCCAAGAACAGCATCAAGACCGAACCCGAAATCATGATCCCCCTCGTCGGCACCAAAGCGGAACTCGACTTCCTCGAGAAGATCGTCCGCGCCACCGCCGAAGAAATCCTGACCAAGAAAAACGTCAAGGTGTCCTACAAGGTCGGAACCATGATCGAAGTGCCCCGCGCCGCCCTCACCGCCGACGCGATCGCCGAGACCGCCGAGTTCTTCAGCTTCGGAACCAACGACCTCACCCAGATGACCTTCGGCTACAGCCGCGACGACGTGGGTGCGTTCCTCCCCGACTACCTGAAAAACAAGATCCTCGAAATCGACCCCTTCCAGTCCCTGGACCAGAACGGTGTCGGCCAGTTGGTCCGCATGGGTGTCGAAAAAGGACGCTCCACCCGTCCCAACCTCAAGTGCGGCATCTGCGGCGAACACGGTGGCGACCCCGCCTCCGTCAAGTTCTGCGTCAAGGCCGGACTCGACTACGTGAGCTGCTCGCCCTACCGCGTGCCGATCGCCCGCCTCGCCGCGGCGCAGGCCGCGCTCTGAGATCGCTCCAACCGAACATCCCCCAAAGCCCCGCGCACCCCGCAGGGCTTTTTTTCGTGCAAATTTGATCATATTTCCGCCCAAACGGGACATGTTGACTTGCGAAATCCGCACAACACGTTAGCAGAAAGCCAGAACATCAGCCCCATCGCACCGATTGTCTTCATGAGTGAACCGCTGCAAATTCAGACAGGTTTGGTCTTTAAACATCTTCCTCATCCCTTGTGTTTTTTCTCTCTGGAGAAAGGGCGGATTCTGGCGGTGAACGCCTCCGCCGTGGCCCTGCTGGGCTACAGCGAGCGCGAGTTCTGCCAGATGCTGCTCAGGGATTTTATCGAGGCTGGGGATTTGCAGCGTTTGCGGGCCCGTCAGGCCGCCGGACAGGCCGAACAGGGGGGCGTGGGCGGCAGCGAAATCTGCCAATTGAAGCACAAAACGGGTGAAGGGATTCACATGCAGGTGAGCCTGCGTATTTTGTGGGAAAATCAGCCTCCGGTCGGCATGTTGCTGGCTCACGATGCCTCTCCGCTGCTCAAAAGCGAAAAGCTCCGTCACGAGGAACAATCCAAGCTCCGGATATTGGCCCACACCTGCCCCCTACCCTTGATCTCACTGGATCGGCAGGGCAATGTGACAGCCTGGAACCGGGCGGCGGAACAGGTGTTCGGCGCTTCCCGGGAGGAAATCATCGGCCGTAAACTGCCAAAGCTTTCCGCTGCGAGGGAAGATGCGTTCGTGCGGCTCTGCGAACGTGTGTGGCAGGGGGAAACTGTATGGCGGGTGGAAGTGCCGCGGGCTCGTTTGAATGGCTCGGTTTTTCCTGCCGCGCTTTCCGCCTCGCCGTTGAAGGATGCCGACGGTCACATCATCGGTCTGGTCGCGTACATCGAAGATATGGAGAACCTGCTGCACCTGCAGGATCAAGTCAACGTAGGGGTCAGCCTTTCGCGCATTGCAGGAAAAATGGCACGTTTGGGTGCGTGGACCATCGATGTGCCCGCGCCACAAATTCCGCAGAAGGGGCGCGTGGCCGTTCCAAAACAACTGGACGCGATTCTGCGTCAGTACCCCTATCTGGCCTCGATGATCAGCACCTATTTGCCGGGGGATCAGGAGGCGCTGGCCATCGCGTTTGCGGCCTGTGTCGAACAGGGACAGTCCTTTGATCTTCAGGCACGGGTCGTGAACAGCCGCGGCGATGTGCGGATGCTTCGCTCCACCGGGGAGGCGGTGCAGGACGATCAGGGGCGCATTCTCCGCATCCAAGGGGGCGTGCAGGATGTGACAGAGTTTGCCGAATCCGCGCGAATGCTGAATCTTCGCTCTGCCGCCTTGGAGGCGGTGGAAAACATGCTGGTCATCACCGATGCCCGGGGCTGTATCGAATGGGCCAATGCATCGTTTTATCGCATCACCGGCTATGCCCCGGCGGAAACGCTCGGGAAAAATCTGGGTGAACTGGTGGGAACGCAGCATCATCCTCCGGCTTTTTTTGACAAAATGTGGAAAACGATCCAAAGCGGTCATGTATGGCATGGGGAAATCATCAATCGAACCAAAATGGGCGAGCCGCTGATTGAAGAAGTGACCATCACGCCTTTCCGCGAAAGCGGTCGGGACATTTCACACTACGTGGCGGTCAAACAGGACATCACGGAAAAAAAGAAAATTGAGAAACAGGTGCTGAGGGCGCAGCGGACAGACAGCCTGGGCGCATTGGCCGGTGGCATTGCCCACGATCTGAACAATGTGCTGGCCCCCATTCTGATGGGACTGGAACTCATCCGCATGGATATGTCGGACACAGATCCAAATCTTAAACTGGTGGACAGTCTTATGGCGTCCGCCGGACGCGGCAGCGCGCTGGTCCGGCAGATTCTGACCTTTTCCCGGGGAGGCGAAGGCGAAAAAATGGAAGTGGACCTTCGTTTTCCGCTGCGCGAATTGCAGAAGATGGTGGAACGCACCTTCCCGCGAAACATCGAGTCGCATTTCAGTGCGGCATCCGACTTGTGGCGGATTCATGCGGAGCCAACGCAGATGTATCAGGTCATGCTCAACTTGTGCATGAATGCGCGCGATGCCATGCCCTCAGGCGGACGGCTAACGGCGACGCTGCAAAACTGTATTCTGGATGCGACGTACAGCCCCTTGCATCCTGGACTCAGCTCAGGACCGCACGTGTTGCTCGAAATCCGCGATACGGGCACCGGGATTCCGACCGAGGTCTGGGACAAACTCTTCGATCCATTTTTTACGACCAAGGCTCCCGGAGAAGGCACGGGACTCGGATTGGCGACCCTCCAACAGATCGTCACCAAACACGGAGGGCGCGTACAGTTCGACAGTCAAATGGGCGAGGGTACCGTGTTTCGGGTGTACCTGCCGGCCGACACTGGCGAGCGAAACCAATCGAATGAAGATGCCTTGCAGCGCAAACTGCCGCGCGGTTCTGGCGAGTGGATTCTCGTGGCCGAGGACGAAGACCCCATCCGAGCGCTGGCGCAGGATGTGTTCGAACGTTTTGGCTACAAGGTTCATGCCGTGGGCAATGGCCGCGCGGCCGTGAATGCGGTTCTCGAAAGCCCTGACCATTTCCAGATTGTCGTGATGGATATCGATATGCCCATTCTCAACGGACTGGATGCCGTGAAGGAAATCCGGAAGCTGCATCCGGGCTTGCCGGTGTTGTGTTGCAGCGGACACACTCCGCCGGGCATCCAGCAAGATCCCGCCGCCTTCGGCATTCAGGAGTTTTTGCCCAAACCCTACTCGGCGGAACAACTGCTGACCAACGTGTACATGCTTCTGCATCCGGTGGAGAATCCCTGACGCAAAAATCTGTGTGGGAGGGGCAAGACGAAGGGGATTGGCCATTCCTGCTTTCCGGGCTCCAGACGGGAAAACAAGCGCTTTCCTCTTGCACCTGTGCTGGGGACAGGGCAAGAACCCAACATGCGTTTTCTCGTTTGCCTGTTCCTGTTGCCCCTCACCCTCCTCGCCCAGACACCACTTGCCTTCACACGCGAAGACCCCGCCGCATGGCGCAGCGGCGATGAATTTGTGCGGCCCAGCGCTTTGCCTGACGGAACCCTTTTCGACCTCTCGTTCCCTGCCAACGACAAACGACGTCTCGCGGAAAGCCCCCGCCGTCTCGACCTCTCCCGCTACAGCAGTTTCCGCCTCCGCGTGGACGTCGTGAATCCTGACACCATCCTGGAGGCCACCCTCGCCTTCAAGTCCGGCAACGGCTGGCATACCCAGAACTTCACCCTGCACGCGGCCGGTCCCCAACACATTCTGCTCCCACGCGGCCTTTTCGACAAGGAGGGCTCGCCCGGAGGCTGGGACAAGGTGGACACCCTCCGCCTCAGCTTCTGGCCCCGCAGCGCAGGACAAGCCCGCGTGCGCATCTCTTCCCTGGACGGTTTTCAGGATGGCGTTTGGGTCGTGGACGGTCAATCCGCCGCCCGCAACGCCAACGAAACCTACACCTCCCGCGTCACCGTGTGGCACCTCGACCGCATCCTCCGCCAGCTCGGCATCCCCCACGGCGTCGTGCCCATCTCCCGCATCGACGAGATCCGCAATGCGACCCTCATCCTCCTTCCCTACGCCCCCAATCTGGGCGACGCAGAGCTGCGCATCCTCGAGGAACGCATCAAGGACGGCGCGCGCCTGATTGTTTTCGAAAATGAATCGCCCCGCCTCGCCCGCCTGCTCGGCGTGGAACTCGGTCCGGCCCAGAGCTCCCAAAGCGTGGGCCGTTTCGACCAACTAGTTTTCAACGACACCCCCCGCTTTCCCCGCCGCGTCTACCAGCACGCCTGGGGCTTCCGCGACATCCTCCCCCGCGATGGGGCCAAGGTCATTGCCACTTGGCACGACGCCCGCGGACAGCCCGTCGGCCGCAACGCCGCCATCCTCCACCGCAACGGAGCCTGGTTCAACGTCGCCTGGCGCTCCGGTGACGTAGCCGCCAAGGGCGAAGTCCTGCTCGCCCTGCTCCGCAGCCTCTCCCCCGCAAGTCTCGCCGCCTCCGAATCCTTCCACCGCGAAACCCGTTCACCCCGCGCCTTCCAGCTGCGCTTCGGTGCCTTCCCCGCCTCCAGCCGAACGGCCCGCAACATGCGCCAACAGGCCGAAAAATTGCTCGCCGGCGGCCTCGCCGACCTCCGCAGCCTCGACCTCCTCCTGCAAAAAGCCTACGCCGCCAGTCGTGAGCCCTGGACCCCTGAAATCCGCGGCATCTGGGACCAGCAGGGCACCGGACTCTACGCCGGCGGCTGGGACGAAACCTGCCGCCAGCTCAAGGCCGCCGGCTTCAACGCGGTCTTCCCCAACTTGTCCACCGCCGGACGCGCCCACTACCCCTCCAAGTGGCTCCCGCCCTCCAAAACCCTCGAACAATACGGCGACCAGCTCAAGGCCTTCACCACCGCCGCCCGCAAACACGGCCTGCAAACCCACATCTGGCGCATCTCCTGGAAAGTCAGCAATCCCGACCCCGAACGCCTCGCCGCCTTCCGCAAAGCCGGACGTCTCATGCTCGACGACAACGGCAAGGAAATCCCCTGGTTATCGCTCTCCCATCCCGACAACGTCCAGTTTGAAATCAACTGCATTCTCGAAATCCTCGAACGCGGCGACATCGACGGAATTCACCTCGACTACATGCGTTATCCCGGAAAAGAAGCCGACTACGGCCCCGCCGCGCGCAAAGCTTTCGAAAAATCCAGCGGAAAAACCGTGGCCAAATGGCCCGCCGATGTCCTCGGCCCCCGCCGCGCGGAATACCAGCGCTTTCGCCAGCAGGAGGTCCACAACGCGGTTGAACGCATTTCCAAGGCCGTCAAAGCCGCCCACCCCCGCGTCGTGCTCAGCATTGCCGTCTGGGGAGCCTGGCCCGATTGCGCCGCCTCGCAAGGCCAGGACTGGCCGGTCTGGGCGAAAAAAGGCTGGGTGGACCTCATTGTCCCCATGAACTACAGCGACAACCCCGCGCAGGTGGCCGGATGGCTCGATCTGCAACGCGCCCAGCCCGGCGTCGCCTCCCGCCTGCTGCCCGGTCTTGCCTTTATCACCACCAACGCCGAACTCTCGCCCGTCGAACTCCTCCAACAAATCGAACTCTGCCGCCAGCGCAAGACCCGCGGTTTTATTCTCTACCGTCTCGACACCTCCCTACCCGAACGCCTCTTCCCCTTCCTCAAGGCCGGTCTACACTCGAGCCCTCTCCCGTGAAACCCGCCATGTCCCAACCGACGATGTTGCGTTTGGACCTGCTGAATTCGATGCCGATGCAGGTGACCTCGTTGCCGGCCCGGCGATAGGGTTCGGCGTAGCCTTTCTCCAGAATCTGCGGCAGGGCTTTGCCTTCCGGTCCATCGGCCACCAGTTTGAACTCGAAAATCAGGGCGCGGTTTCCCAGGCGTACGGCCATGTCGAGCCGTCCCGCGTTGCTGGATTCCTCCACGCGGAGGTCGAGTCCGAGGGAGGCGAAGAAGGCGTAAAAGACGGAGGCGTAATAGCCCTCGTATTCCGCGATGGAGTTGTTCGTGTACCATTGATGCGGGATCGACGCGTAAAAGCCGGTCATCAGCTCGCGGATGCCGTCGAGATGGTTGGCTTCGAGCAGGCGGTACAGGCGGGGCGTAGTTTGAGAGACCCGGGCTTCATGAGGGGTCCAGTCGCGCATGAGAGTCGCCAACAGGCTGCTTTCCACTTCCAAGTTGGGATATCCGAGCACATAACCTGTGTGTTCGCCGAAGGTTTCAATCTCACGAATGGTGAGATATCCGGTCTGGAAAAACAGGGCCTCGGTGGATAGGTTGCCCACCTCGAATTGGGAAAGCAGTTCGTAGCTGGCCAGCGTGCGGCTGAGTTCCGGCAGAAAGCTGGGGCGCTGGCGGAGGACCTTGAGCAGGAACGAGGGGTTGCCGGTTTCGTACCAATACGCCCGGTATTCCCGGGATCTGAAAAACAGCAGGGCGTCGAAGGGATTGTACACCGCCTCGCCCGTCCAGTTGTAGCCGTTGTACCAGCGCCGCATTTTTTCACGGTCCACGCCGTCAAGCTCGGCGGCGAAAACCGTGTCCAGATCCGCTTCGGTATATCCGCAGATCGCGCTGTACGGCTTGTCCAGAGTAATGTCGGTCAGATTGTTCAGCTTGGAAAACAGGTTCACTTTCGAAAATTTACTCACCCCCGTGAGCAACACGAAAACCAGATACGGATCCAGTTCCTTGATCGCCGAGTAAAACAGACTCAGTGTGTTGCGCATCTGTACGGCCAGCCCGGGGTCTTCAATGTAGTCGAGAATCGGCTTGTCGTATTCATCCACCAGAATCACGGCCCGCTGGCCATAGGCGTCGTGGGCGGCGCGCACAAGACGGTCCAGGCGCAACGCATGATCCGGATTCGGGGCCAGCTCCACGCCAAGGCGGGAGGCGTTGTCCTCCAACTGCTCCGCGATCCTCGCATCGAGCGCCGCCGAATCCCCGGTCACGGTCATGCCGAAACTGATGCGAATGACCGGATGTTTTTTCGTCCAGTCCCAGTGCTTCTCCGCATACAAGCCCTTGAACAAAGCCTCGTTTCCCTCGAACAGCTCCTTCATCGTGTCCATCAGCAGGCTCTTGCCAAAACGCCGCGGGCGCGAGAGGAAATAATACTTGCCCTCGGAGCCCAATCGACAGGCAAAAGGGGTTTTGTCCACGTAATAGTAATTCCCTTCACGAATTTCGCGAAAGTTCTGGATGCCGATGGGCAGTTTTTTGCGTGGAAGGGACGTCGTCATGCCCTCCTTTTTACAGATGGCTCCACGGATGCAACTCCTATTTAGCCCCGCTTTCCTCTTGCAGCATCCCCAAAGACAGGGCAATACCCGCGCATGTGTTTTCCTCTTTGCCCGCTCCTGTCGCCCCGTCCCCGCCCGTGAATCTCCACTTCCTCTCCACATGGCAGGACCTGTTCGACGCGCAGCCCGCACGTCTCTGTCCCCTTCTTCAATGGTGGCTGGCCGACCGCCGGAACTGCGGCCTCACGCAGCTTCCCCTGCACGACGATCCAAGCCCCGACGAACTCCGCGCCTTTGAAGCCGCCGTCCCGCGCCTGCTCCAGGGCGAACCCGTTCAATACGTGTGCGGACGCGCGCCCTTCCGCGATTTCGACC
>CAZCFM010000026.1:0-5835 GCA_964497855.1 uncultured Verrucomicrobiota bacterium
TGGAATGGCAAAAGCGGGGCGCAACACCTCCCCGCACCGCGAAGGAACTTTCCGCGCATGACCGAACTTCAACACACCCTCCTGAATTCCTGGCATCTCTCCCATGGCGCACACATGGCGGCTTTCGGCGGCTATCACATGCCCCTGTGGTACAAAACCGGCCCGATCCAGGAACACCGCAGCGTTCTCCGCACCGCCGGCCTTTTCGACACCTCCCACATGTCCATGCTGCTCATCGAGGGACCCGGCGCGCTGCAACTTCTGCAAACCGCTCTCACCAAAGACCTCCAGCACTGCGTCGGCAAAGGCTCTCCGCTCGAACCCGGCCGCGCCACCTATGGATTCATCCTCGACGACAAGGGCCATGTGGTCGACGACGCAATCGTGATGATGGAGGCCCGCGAAACCTACCTGCTGGTGGTCAATGCGGGCATGGGCGCAGCCGTAGCCCGCCACCTGTTGTCCCTCGGCAGCGGTCTCGACGTCGCGGTCAGCGACCTCAGCGGTAAACTCTGCAAAATGGATCTGCAGGGACCCGCCGCCCTGCGCATCCTCCGCCGCGTCCTGAAACCCAGCCGCAAACTCAGCACCCCCATTCCCTACTTCGGCTTTGTGGGTCACTACGACCACCTCCAGGAAGGTGTGCAAAGCACCCTCGGCTATGGCGTCATGGTTTCCCGCACAGGCTACACCGGCGAATTCGGCTTCGAACTGATCGTCCGCCCCGACGCCTTTGTTCCCCTCTGGGAACAACTCCTCAGCGTCGGCACCGAAGCCGGCCTGATCCCCTGCGGCCTCGGCGCGCGCGACAGCCTTCGCGCCGGCGCCGTCCTCCCCCTCAGCCACCAGGACATCGGCCCCTGGCCCTGCATCAACCATCCCTGGTCCTTCGCGTTGCCCATGCAAAACGGTCGTTTCAGCAAACCCTTTCACGGCGACCAGGCCCTGCTCGACGCCACGGACGCTCCCTGCACCTACGCTTTCCGCGCCGACGCTGGACGCAAGGTCGAAGCCCATGCCGAGGTGCTTCTCGATGGCGAGGTCATCGGCGAAGTCCTCACCTGCGCCACCGACATGGGCATCGACCTCGTGGACGGCCAGGTCCTCAGCCTCGCCTCTCCCAACGCCCCCGCCGACTTCAATCCCAAAGGCCTCGCCTGCGGCTTCATCAAGGTCCAACGCCCCTTGCCCCTCGGCCAAACCCTCCTCCTGCGCGACAAACGCCGCGAAATGCCCGTCACCCTCGTGCAGGACATCCGCCCCGACCGCAGCGCCCGCATGCCCTGGCCCGGCTGATCTCAGCGGCGGCACAATTCCTTGTAGAAGGCCTCTGCGCTCGAAATATCCTCGCGTAGATTTCGCAACGTCGCCTTGTAGCCCGCCTCCATTTTTTTGCGCAGCGCCTCTTTGTCCGTCGCCGGAACCAACGAAAAGCCCCAGGCCTTGTTTTTGCGCAACTCCCGGATTTTCCGGCGCAGGGCCTCGCGGGACTTGCGGTAATTTTGGGTGAGATCGAGAATGCGCCCCACACTCAGTCCCGGGCCAAGGTCTCCTTGCAACAACTGCATGTGCGCGTGCAGCACCTCCAATCGGTCCAGATCTTTGGATTTGACCGCTTCCTGCACCTGATGCCACAGCGCGAGCCGCCGTTCGTCCGCCACCCCGCACTGGTCCGGATGCAGGGCAAAAGCCAGTTCCCGCATCAGGCGTTTGATGCGCGCCTCGGGCGAGGCCGGATTCTTCACCTCTTCAGGAGCTGCGTCCAGACCCAGCTTGTATTTTTCCCAGAGGGTCTCCACATCCTCGCGCCGGAAAAAAGCAATCCCCACGTTTTCGGGCAGCTCCATTTCCTGCACAAACAAAACCTCCAGAGCCTTGCGAATGTCCCGCGCTGAACGCTTCTGCTTCAACGATCTCTCGATAAACGCGCTGTGGAGGTTCAACAATTCCTCAAAGGATATCACCAAATCCTTCCACATCTCCTCCTGCCTTTTGAATCTCTCCTGAAAATCCTGCTGGGCCTCCTCGTCCGAAGCGGAGCTGTGATCTTCCTCCATCTCTTCCCTCTCTTCAGCCTCCACGAGCTGTTTGGCCTGTTTTCCGCTGTACCCGGCGTGCATGCGCAACAGGATCATCCGCTCCACACGCTCGCGAACCTTCTCCACGTCACGCTCCAGCGTTTCAATCTCCTTCAACTGCGGTCCGAAGTTGACCCGATGCCAGGCCTCAAAGGCCGGCACATCCTTCTTCTCATAATACAACAACTCCGCCTCGGCTTTTTCGAAGGTCGTCCGCGCACGTTTGCAGGCCAAAACCGCCGCCTGCCGCAATGGAACCGCATCGAGCTGCACCAAGGCATAATCCCCCCACACCGGCGCGGGCGGGGCTTTAGGCACGGGGCGCCGCGGCGGACGTCGGGAACGGTAGGATCGGGAATGCATGGCGCTGTGAATATGCAAGAAAGAGCCAAACGCAAGCACAACGCTCCCCACGCGAAAAATCCTTTTTCAGATGTCATCTTCCATCAAAAAATCCTAGACTACAATCCCATATCCTTTCTCCCTTCTTCCTTATCCCTTCTTCCGTATCCCTTATCCCCTCTTCCCTTCCCATGCTCCCTCTCCTCTGTGTCGGCCCCACTCCCGCCCTGCAACGCTCCCTGCGTTTCCCCACCTGGGATTCACCCTCCGACGTCGTCCGCACAAACGACGTCCAGCTCTCCGTCGGCGGCAAAGCCACCAACGCGGCACGCGCGATTCTCCGCAACGGGGGCACGGCTTCGCTGATTTCGTTTGCCGGCGGCCTCAGTGGCGAGCGCATGAAACAGCTGCTGCGCGACGAAGGCATCGACGCCGTCTGGGTCGAAACCGCCGCCGAATCCCGCTGCTGCCAGACCCTGCTGGACGCCGGCGGACACCGCATCCGCGAACTGGTGGAGGACGCCGCGCCCGTCAGCCCCGGCGAATGGGGCGAACTCTACGCCGCCGTCGAACGCGCCCTGCCCTTCCACGCCGGACTCCTGCTCTGCGGCAGCCTCCCCCTCAACTCCCCCTCCGGGGCCTACGCCGGGCTCGTCCGCCTGGCCCGCGAAGCCCATCGCCCCTGCCTGATCGACGCCAAGGGCGCTGAACTGCTCGCCTCCCTTCCGGAGAAACCAGCCTGGGTCAAAATCAACCGCGGCGAACTGCTCGCCAGCACCGGACGCCCCTTTGTCCCGCAGGCCCTTCAGGAGCTGTTGCAGCTGGGCGCGGCGGGGGCCTTCATCACCGACGGTCCCGAGCAGGCCCTGCTGGCCCTTCCCCGCAAGACCTGGACTTTCCAGCTTCCCGCCATCGACCCCGTAAATCCCATTGGCGGTGGCGATACCGTCGCGGGCGTGTTCCTCAGTGAATGGCTCCGTTCTTCCGATCCGATCTCCGCCGCGCAAAAAGCCCTCGCCGCCGGACTCGCTCAGACCCTGACCGAGCGCCCCGCCGACTTCGATCCGCGCGAGGCTGCATCCTTCTCCGAAAAAATAAAGATTGCGCAGTTCCGGGAAAAGGGTGTAGAGTAGAGCTGTGATGAAAATCCCTCGCACTAGTTCCAAATCCGGGCAGTCCATGCTCGAATACATCCTGATCCTCAGCATGACCTTGGGTCTGATCGTGACCCTTGGCTTCTTTATCTACGTTTTCAAAGAACACGGCGGCAGGATTCTCAACCTGGTCAGCTCCGTGTACCCCTGAAAAAAAAACCTTCCCCAACGAAATTTAGCACTTGTAAATCGCTTGAACTCGTTTTAGCCTTGACCCGTAACCCCAATAGAACCGCTTCCGCGTCGGAAGCAGGAGGTGCATATGAAAAATCAGAATACCAAGAAAAACAAAAGCGGCCAGGCCATGGTCGAGTACATCATTATCGTCGTCATCGTCGCCATTGCCGCCATCGCGGTGTTTGGTGTGTTCAGCGACCGCATCCGCGGCATGCTGGGCGGTGCCACGGAAGAACTCGGTGGCGACGCTGGCAGCGCTGCATCGACCGGCTCGGTCGAAATCATGCAGGGCATCGGACAGTAATCCAACCCCCTCGCGGCGAGTCCTGTCGCCCGACAGGACTTCGCCTTCTGCCATGAACCGGTCACCCCGTACACGGATGCCCCGGATCCCGCTGGTCAGGTCGGCCCTTTCCAATCGAAAGGACGGTCAGGCCATCTTGGAATCGTTTGGCATCATGATGCTCCTCTGCCTGATCCTCTTCGGGATCGTGCAGTACGTCATCATGCTGACCGCCACGGAAATCGTGCAATACAGCGCCGATGCCTCCGCCCGCGCCCGCGCCGTGGGCTTCAATCGCTTCATGGTCTACAAAGTCAACCGCGTCGCCTCCATTGCCAACGCCGGACGCATGACCTTCCCCGGCGGCATTCCCTACGGCGACGCGCAGGCCTGGGTCACCCAGAACGCCGGACAATCCTACTACGCCGCCATCCGCAGCAGCCCCTCCTCCCGCCAGTACTCCGAAATCGAGCAGTACAACATTCCGCTCTACCTCGCATCGGAACACTATGGACGCCTCGGCGGGGTGCTCGATTACGAAGAATGGGACACCGTCAGCGGCCCGGTCTACACCGGCACCCCCGGAATCACCGCCGGGGTCGTTGTGCAGCAGGACTTCCCCCTGCGCATGCCCTTCCTGCGGGCCTTCTCCGACGGCGACAGCATCCGCATCCGCAAAGAGGCCCGCCTCGCCGACCACGCGGACTACTATCTGGAATAACATGAATCCCTCCCTCCATCGCAAATCCGGCCAGACCCTCATCTTCATGGCCCTCGTGGTGGTGATGATCGCCTTCGCCGCCCTCTTTTACTTTGATGTGCACAAAATCCTGCATGTCAAAGCCGTCAGCCGCAACGCCGGCGACTCCGCCGCCCTCGCCGGTGCCCGCTGGCAGGCCATCAGCCTCAACCTCGTCGGTTCCCTCAATCTCGCCCAGGCCCTGGCCATCACCGACAGCCTCTCCGCTGGCTTCCCCACCTCGCCCGAAGGCGACGCCATCGCCGAATTCCGCCAGCGCATCATCTTCACCGGACCCATGTTCGGATTCCTCACCTCCCAGCAGGCCGCCAAAAACAATGGCATCTTCAATCAGGAGGAATTCGAGGCCGTGGTCCGCGAACACGTGACGCTCGTGGAAAGCGACTACGCCCGCTTTTTCCCGGAACCCTTCGCCCCCATGCCGCCCTTCGCCAACGCCTGGGACGAATACGCCGACATGCTCCGCCTCATCGCCGAACACGGTGTCGCCGTCAATGCCGGCTGGAGTTATTTCCGCAACTACTCCAGCAGCAACCATCTGTTACTGAACCCCGGTTTCTACGACGCCATCGCCGGCCAGAGCTGGTGCTGGTTCTTCTACAACGCCTGGGACGAGCTGCAAAACTATAATTCCTGGCTCGATTGGGACGACCTTCCGCCCATTCGCATCGACCCGCCCGTCAATTCCGAAATCTTCAGCCTCCGCCTCCAGCGCGTCCGCGTCCGCGACCGCATTCCCACCCTGCCCGCCGGCTCGGACTGGGCCACCACCCTCGAAAACCTCCGCCTCGCCCTCGCCGCCCTCCAGGCCCGCGACGCCGCCAACGGCACCACCCATTACAGCGACTTCGACGCTACCTGGGCCTGGTACGGCAGCTCCTGGGGCTCCTGGGAATCCGCCATCCCCGACAACTTCCCCTGGGACGGCGACATCCGCCCTGAATACAACTACGGTGGCGCCGACGCCGCCATTGCCGTCATGGCCGTCACCGAACGCCACACCGATTTCCGCGGCGCCGACACCGTCAACTGGACCGCCGG
>CAZCFM010000026.1:5935-34728 GCA_964497855.1 uncultured Verrucomicrobiota bacterium
CATGGACACTGATATGAAGAAATGCGGAATGCGGAGTGCGGAGTGCGGAGTGGGAAGAAAATCCCGCTTGCAGCGCTCCATTCTGCACTTCTTCCCCCACTCCGCACTCCGCACTCCGCCCTCTTCCTCCCCCACTCCGCACTCCGCACTCCGCACTCCGCACTCCAAAAGCGGTCAAGCCATCATCGAATTCTGCATCGGCATCGTAGCCCTGCTGGCGGTGATCGGTGGTATCTTCCAACTGGGTCGACTCGGCCTTGCCCGCACCCAGGCCCGCGTCGATGCCACCCGCGTCGCGCACAACCGCAGCATGTTCGACATATCGACCACGGGGCTCTCCCTCCCCCGCTACATTGATCGCATGTCCGACGGCCGCGACGATTACAGCTATTCCGAGGACGACATTGCCATCGGCGGAAACGACCAGGAAGCCTTCGACCGTCTTGCCTCCCACATGCAGCCCTCTCTGGCCCATCGCCACGCCGCCGGAAATCCGGTGGGCGACATTACGGACCCGACCCAAATGATTCTGGGCATGGGCCTCGTGCATGGCAACGGCATGGAACTCAACATCCCTGTGCTTCCCGTCGTGCGCCGCCTCTTTTTCAACCGGGATTCTATTGATTTGCAGGTGACCGCATGGATGACCCGAACCGGGGACCTCTATTAATGAAGCTCCCCTCTTGGCTGTGGGCGGGGGCAGGACTGCTGCTGGGAATGCCGGGCCAAGCGGATGTCTTCTGGCGTCAACCTGCGGATTTGCCGCAGGGCTGGACCCGCGCCTACGCCGCCCCCGTGCGGGTGCAGGAGGGCAAAGGCGACATGCGGGTTTTCGCAACGGCGGACCGCATCGAGCAGATCGGCGAGCAACTCCGCCGCGAACACGGCGAATCCCTGGCCTGGATGCCCGGCGAAAATGTGGCCTGGGCGCTGGCGTTGGAAAAAGGCTGGCTGCACCGCTATCTCGTGCAACCCCGCCCCCCCGGCGAAGGTGGTTTCTGGGTGATCGCCCTGCGCCAACGCGTGTCCGAGGCTGGCAAGCCCGGGAAAGCCCCCACAGCCCACCAATTGAAGGATTTGCCCGTTTTTCCCCAGAGTACGCCCACCTTTTTCAGTCTCGACGAAGGCAACCAACTGGCCCTCGAAGTCTCCAGCACCAGCGCCGAACCCAACGCCGTACTCGAGCAGCTTTCGCAGTCCATGACGGCCCAGGGATGGCAGGCCTCCCCCGCCAACACCGGCGGTTTCCGCCTCTTCGTCCGCAAGGACCGCGTCGCCGCGATTTCCGCTTCCAGCGCTGAAGATGGATTTACCCGCGTTCTCAGGCTTCACAAACCGCTCGGAGTCGAGTAGGAGCAATGCAACAATTTCCCCGGAGTCCCCTCGTATGAAACAAAAAGCCGTTCTGATTATCGCCATGGGCATGGGCCTGCTTGCCTTCGTCCTCACCCACCTCTACCTGAAAGCGGAACTCAACGAGATCTACGGCAAGGCCCGCAAAGTCTCCATCGTCGTGGCGCGCGAAAGTCTGATTGCGGGAACGGTCCTAACCACGCAGAACACGACGGTCAAGGAGCAGTTTGAAAGCGCCGTTCCCAGCAATGTGTTCCGTGCCGATCAGCGCCGCAACATCATGGGAGCCACACTCCGTCACAGCCTCCAGCCCGGCGAGGCCATCAGCTGGATCCATGTCGGTCGCAGCAGCATGAACGAACTCACCGGCCTTTCCGGCACCATCACCACTGGCATGCGCGCGATTTCGATTCCTGTTTCCGCCGAAACCGCCGTAAGCGGCCTCGTTCGCCCCAACGACAAGGTCGATATTCTCGGCACCTTCAGTTTCGTCTCCAACACCAACGCCGCCGAGCTGGAGACGGTCACCTTCACCGTCCTGCAACACGTCACCGTGCTCGCAACCGGACAGGAAACCGGTCGCGCCGAACTCGAAATCTCCAGCAATAGCCGTCGTTCCAGCTACAACACCGTCACCATTTCCGTGTCCCCCGAAGAAGCGGAACTTCTGGCCTTCGCCATCAACGCCAAAGGCAGCCTGATGCTGACCCTGCGCAATCCGAACGACAACACCGTCCATCCCGAATCGCCGCCCATCGATTTCACCAAGCTCCAGCAGGAACTACCCCGCCTCAACCAGAAACGTGTGCGTTCCGCCGGTGACCTCAACAATCCGCAGTACCTGAGGCGCGACTGATATGGCGGATCTGCCCCTGGAACTTGTGATTCAAGCCCAAAGTGGCCCCGAGCAGCGCTTCAAGCTGCCCTTCGGCGTCTACACGCTTGGGCAGGACCAGGGCAATAAGATCGTCCTTAAGGACCCCGGGGTCTCCTGGAAACACGCGGTCTTGTCCGTGCGTCCGGAGGAACTCGCCCTCGAAGACCTCAACAGCAACACCGGCACCTACGTCGATGGCGAACGCGTGGTCGGTCGCCGCGTCTTCCGCTGCGGGCAGAAACTTCAAGTGGGCGGTTACGCCCTGCGCGTCGAAACGCCTGTCGTCAAACCCGCCGCGCCGCCGCCCCCGCCGCCGCCCGCGCCCAAAAGCAGCACTGCGGCCCCCGCCGCAGCCCCCGCCGAAGACTTCATTCCCCCACACAAACGCCGCGCCGACCGCCTTTCCCCCGAAATGCGCATCCGCCGCGATATCAAGCGCCAGGTGCACAAGGAACTTCTCGACCGACTCGACCTGCGCCGCATGACCGCCCAGAACATCGGCGAACAGGGCCTTCAAACCCGCGCCCGCGAACTCGTGGACCAGATCATCGCCGATGTCCGCAGCCGCCTCCCCGCCTCCATCGATCCGCAAAAACTCGCCGACGAAATCTACAACGAGGCCGTCAAACTCGGCCCTCTCGAAGATTACCTCGCCGACGAATCCATCACCGAAATCATGGTCAACGGACACGACCACATCTACATCGAACGCGCAGGCCGGCTCCACAAAGCCGACACCACCTTTGTGGACGATGCCAGCGTGCTCGCCATCATCGAACGCATCGTCGCCCCCCTCGGTCGCCGCATCGACGAAAGCCGTCCCTACGTGGACGCCCGCCTGCCCGACGGCAGCCGCGTGAACGCGATCATCCATCCGCTTTCGCTGATCGGCCCCTGCGTCACCATCCGTAAATTCGCCAAAAAGCCCTTCACCGTGGACAAACTGATCGAAATCGGCGCGATCAGCCGCGGAGCCGCTCTCTTCGCCGAAATCTGCGTCAAAGTCCGCAAAAACATCATCATCTCCGGTGGCACCGGCACCGGTAAAACCACCTTCCTCAATGTCGTCAGCAGCTACCTGCCCGAGTACGAACGCATCCTCACCGTCGAAGACGCCGCCGAACTCCAGCTCCCGCAGGAACATGTCGTCCGCCTCGAATCCCGCCCCTCCAACATCGAAGGCAGCGGCGCGATCACCATCCGCGACCTCGTGCGCAACGCCCTGCGCATGCGTCCCGACCGCATTGTGGTTGGCGAATGCCGCGGCGGCGAAGCTCTGGACATGCTCCAGGCCATGAACACCGGCCACGAAGGCTCCCTCACCACCGTTCACGCCAACTCTCCGCGCGACACCATCTCCCGTCTCGAAACCATGGTCCTCATGGCCGGTATGGATCTCCCCGTGCGCGCCATCCGCGAGCAGATCGGCTCCGCCATTCACATCATCATCCAGCTCGCCCGCTTCCAGGACGGCTCCCGCCGCGTCCAGAAATTCACCGAAGTCTGCGGCATGGAGGGCGACCGCATCATCCTCAACGACCTCTTCGAATTTAAACAGCTGGGCGTCGACGCCAACGGCAAAGTCAAAGGCGGCCTCGTCCCCACCGGCAACGTGCCGACCTTCATCGACGAAATCCGCGCCCGCGGCCTGATTCTGGACCCCGCCGTGTTCGACCCCCAACATGCGGAGGCCTTCGCGCGATGAACGGCACCCTGGTTTTTGTGATTCCGCTGCTCTACTTCGGCTGCTTCATGCTGATGGTCTACCATCTCCTCTCCGGACTGCGGGAAGCCATGTCCGGCGTCGGCGACACCTACTCGCAGCAGGCCGCCCGCGAACTCGAAAACCTCTTCCTCTTCATTCCCGCGCACCGCATCGCGGGCCTCTCCCAGTCCGCCTCCATCATCGGCTTTGTCACCGGATTCCTGGTCTTCGGCGATCTCGCCTCCCCGCCCGGACTTCTCGGCGGCGCCGTCGCCGGCCTCAGCATCGGCGCCCTCATCCGCATGATCCCCGGCGTGGTGATCCGCATCCTGAAAACCCGCCGCCTGGAACAGTTCAACCTCCAGCTCACCGAGGCCCTTGTGACCATGAGCAACGCCCTGCGCGCCGGCTTCAGCATCCAGCAGGCCTTCGAAACCATCGTCCAGGAAGGCCGCAAGCCCATCGCCCAGGAATTCGGCGTCTTTGTGCAGCAGACCCGCGTCGGCGTCCGCTTCGAAGACGCCCTGCGCAATCTCGAAGAACGCGTCGGCAGCGACGACCTGACCCTGATGATTCGCGCCGTGGAAATCGCCCGCCAGACCGGCGGCAACCTGACCGAAGTGTTCGACATCATCTCCGCCACCATCCGCGAACGCATGCGCATCGAGGGCCGCATCAAGTCCATGACCGCCATGGGCCGTCTTCAGGGCATCGTGGTGGGTCTGATTCCCCTCTTCCTGATGGGGGCCCTGACGATGCTCGACCCGGCCATGATGGCCAACTTCGTCACCTCCGTCATGGGCATCGGCATCCTGATCCTCGTCGTCATCCTGCTGACCATTGGCTTCCTCGTCATCCGCAAAATCGTGAACATCGAAGTCTGAACCCCATGCACACCACCGATTTCCTCGCCAACCTTGTTCCTCCCCTGGGCCCGCTCGGCATGTTCGCGCTGGTCATCTGGGTGCTGGCCGGCCTCCTCATGGGCGGCTACATCGGCATGCGCGTCCGCGAAATCCGCTACGCCACGCTGGCCGACGGCCAACAACAAATCCGCAAGCTCCCGCTGAGTTTTCAGGTTCTGCTGCCCTTTACCGCCAACGTCACCCGCTTCCGCAAGCCCCAGTACGCGTCCCTCCGCGCTGAAACCGAGCGCAAACTCACCTCCGCAGGCTACGACACCGTGCTTTCCGCCACGGATTTCCTCGCCCTCCGCCTGCTGGTTCCCCTCTGCCTCACGCCTCTGCTGATCCTCGTCATCAGCCTGCTCACCGCCCGCATTCCCGCCCCGCTGGGCGATGGCTTCCGCAGCCGCCAGCCCCTGCTCTTTCTCTGCATCGCCCTCTACCTCTTCCTCCGCCCCAGCACCTGGCTCAAACAAACCATCCGCTTCCGCCACCGCCAAATCGAACGCGGCCTGCCCTTCGTCCTCGACCTGCTCACCCTCTCCGTCGAAGCCGGCCTCGACTTCATGACCTCCATCCGCCGCCTCGTCGAACGCCGCCGCATGGACGCCCTGAGCGAGGAATTTATCCGCGCGATCCGCGAAATGCAGGTCGGACGCACCCGCAAGGAGTCCCTGCGCGACATGTCCGAACGCGTGCAGCAGCCCGACCTCGCCTCCGTTGTCTCCGCTCTCATTCAGGCCGACGAACTCGGCGTGGGCATCGGCACCGTCCTCCGCATCCAGGCCGAACAAATGCGCCAGCGCCGTTTCCAACGCGCGGAAAAACTTGCCAATGAAGCGCCCGTGAAGTTGCTCTTTCCGCTCGTTTGTTTTATCTTCCCCTGCGTCTTTCTCGTCCTCCTCGGTCCCATCTTCCTGCAAATGCTCCAATCCGGTTTTTAACCCATGAATCCACAACCGCCCCATTTCATCGTCGAAGAAGGCCCCGAACGCGGGCGCGAAATCCTGGTCCCCGCCGACGGCGCCCGGATCGGCCGCGCCACCGAAAACGACATCTGTCTCGCCGACGCCGCCATGTCCCGCTTCCAGTGCCGCGTCTATTTCCGCGAAGGCTTCCTGCACATCATGGATCTCGGCAGCACCAACGAAACCCTCGTCAACAACAAACCCGTCAGCGACCAGGCCCTGCGCTACGGCGACAAACTCCTCATCGGCGAATCCCTGCTCCGCGTCGTCAACGACGGACTCACCATCGGCCCCGCCGCCCCCGCCGCCGCCTCCCTCCCGGCCCCGGCCCCCATCGTCTTCCAACCCGATCTGCCCGAAGCGCCCCCCGCCCCCATCGCCCTTCCCGACGAGCTGCCCAAAGCCCCGACACACACCCCTTCCGTTCTCGAAACCGGCATCGACCTCGGGCTCGGACGCCGTGACAGCAACGACTCCGGCTCCGACAGCGGCGGCCACGAAAAACGAAACAACATGCCCCTGCTGCTCGTGACCCTCGTCACCATGCTCGTGGTCTTCGGCGTCGGTGTTGTCATCCTCCTGATCACCAACAAGCCCCCCCCCCGCGTGCAGGCCCCCGACAACAGCCTCCGCGTCTACTACGAGAAAGTCCAGTCCGGCAATGGCAACATTTTCCGCTTCGCCATCGAACTCGCCGAAGACGGCAAACTCAAGGCCTGGATCACCGACCTGAACGAAGAAACCAACATGAGTCCCGACATCCAGATCGATCCGGAGTCGCTCAAACAGTTCCGCGAGCAGCTCCTGAACCATCAGGACATCTTCTACACGCTTCGTGACAGCTATGAAGGCCTTCCTGTCGGTCGCCACGAAAGCGCCAGCATCACGCTGGTCTACGGACGCGATCCCAAACAGGTCCGCATCGCCAACCAGCTCGAACCCGACGCCTTCAAAACCGTCCGCGAAACCATCGAGGCCTTTGCCGATGACAAACTCGGGCTTGCCTTTACCCGCCTTCCCGCCGCCGAGCGCCGCAGCAGAGCCGCGATCGCCTGGGAAAACGCTCAGAAATTCTACCGCGAACGCGAAGTCAAGGACAGCAATCTCTGGGACGCCACCCAGCAGCTCAAGGAAATCGAATGGCTGCTCCAGTCCATCGAACCCAAGCCGGAATACTACCGCGACGCCGTCCAGTTCCGCCAGGAATGGCTGCGCGAACTCTCCAAACAGGTTGATGCGCTGGTGTTTGAAGCCAACCGCTCCAGCCAGATGGGCGATAAAACCCAGGCCGCCGTCTTTTTCCGCCGGATTCTCGCCACCTTCCCCGACAAGAACCACCAGCTCTACCGCCAAGCCTACAGCAATCTCCTCCGGATTGAGCAGGAGTTGAAATAATGAAAACGCGACTCTTTTTCCCTCTCGCCCTCCTCGGCCTCCTGCTGCTCTCCGCCTGCTCCAAGCCCTCCGTTCCCAGCGGCGAACTCTTCGTCTCCTCCGTTCCCGAAGGTTCCATCGTCGAGGTCAACGGCAAAGTCCTCGGCACCACCCCGCTGCAACGCGCGGGCGTCCCCGCCGGCGAACTGCTCGTGGTCATCCGACGCGACGGATTTGAAACCGAACACCGCGGCGTCTCCCTCAACAGCGGCGGACGCGTGCCCATCGAAGTCAATCTCCGCCCCATTCAGGGCCTGGTCCTGATCGATTCCACCCCGCCCGGCGCCGCCGTGACCATTGGCGACGTCTTCGCCGGCAACACCCCGCTGGCCCTGCACACCATCCGACTCGGCACCCACCGCGCCAAACTCGTGCTCTCCGGGTTCCGCGACAAGGAAGTCGAATTCAGCGTCGAGGACCGCATTCCCCAGCGTCTGACGGTCGATATGAGTTCCACCTCCGGACGTCTCGTGGTCGACTCCACGCCCATCGGGGCCAGCGTGTTTGTGGACGGACGCAACGAAGGCGTCACGCCCATCTCCCTGCCCCGTGTGCCCGAAGGCCAGCGCGACCTCGTGCTGCAAATGCCCGGCTTTGAGCCCTACCGTTCCAGCGTGCTGGTCAGCCCCGGCGACACCGCCCAGGTCACCGCCACCCTCAACCCCATGCCCGGCAGCCTGAGCGTGGTGTCCATTCCCAACGCCGCCCGCATCTACATCAACGGCGAATTCAAAGGCGAAGCCCCCGTCAATCTGCCTACCATCGCGCCGGGGGCCTACAACCTCCGCGCCGAAATCCGCGGCCATGCCGAGGAGACCCGCACGGTCAATGTCGCCCGCGGTGCCAGTGTCGTCGAGGAATTCCGCCTCGAACGCAACAGCGGCATCCTCCAGATCGTGACCCGCCCCGCCGGTGTTCGCGTGAACATCAACGGCGAATTTTTGGGCACCACCCAGCCCCGCGACCGCGAAACCGACGTCGTGTCCCAGCCGCTGCAAATCGACATGCTCTCGCAGGGCACCCACACCCTCCAGCTCGTCCGCCAGGGCTACAGCTTCGAGACCAAACGAATCGTCATCACCAAGGACCAGGTGACCGCCCTCGACGAAACCCTGCGCCGCCTCTTTATCCCCAACACCATCGTCAAAACCGGGGCCGCGCAGGACAACGTCAAAACCGGCGTGCTCGTCCGCCGCCACATCAATGGCGATGTTGAACTAGAAACGCGCGAAGGGATTTTCCTGACCATCCCCGCCAACGAAATCGTCAGCATCGAGCCCCTCAAGCAGGAAGAGCGCATCGAGCCGACTCCCGTCCCCGCTCCCTGATCCCCGCATGACCCCGCCCGCTTCCCTGCCCTTCGACCCCCGCGACCTTCCCTCGGCCTGCTTTGTGGTCGACGCCGAAGGCCTGCGCCGAAACGGGCGCATCCTGAAACAGGTTCAAGAGGCCTCGGGCGCCAAAATCATCCTCGCGCTCAAGGGCTTTGCCATGCACCCGGCCTTCCCGGTGCTCAAGCCCTTCCTCGCCGGAACCACCGCCAGCTCCCTCAACGAAGCCCTGCTCGCCAGCCTCGAATTCGGCGGCGAAGTCCACGTCTATTCCGTGGCCTACACCGACGCCGAATTTCCGCAGATTCAGGACCTTGCCACCCACATCAGCTTCAACAGTCTCAGCCAGTGGCACTACTTCCGCGACCTCTGTCGTGCCCGTCCCGACGTCGCCTGCGGCCTCCGCATCAATCCCCAGTATTCCGAGGTCGAGGTCGAACTCTACAATCCCTGCATCCCCGGCTCGCGCTTCGGCATGACCGCCGACGACCTCGCCGGCGCCGACCTTGACGGCATCACCGGCCTCCACTCCCACACCCTCTGCGAACAGGGCAGCGACACCCTCGAACGCACCCTCGCCCACATCGAAGCCAACTTCGGGAAACTCCTCCCCCGCATGAAATGGCTCAACCTCGGCGGCGGCCACCACATCACCCGCCCCGGCTACGACATCGACCGCCTCGTCCGCAACCTCCGCCGCCTCCGCGACACCTACGGACTCGACATCCTCCTCGAACCCGGCGAAGCCTGCGCCCTCCACGCCGGATGGCTCGTCTCCGAGGTGCTCGACGTCTTTCACAGCCAGGGACACACCCACGCCATCCTCGACGTTTCCGCCACCGCCCACATGCCCGACGTCCTGGAAATGCCCTACCGCCCCTACATCCTCGGCTCCGGCCTCCCCGCCGAAAAAGCCCACAGCTACAAAATCGGCGGCGTCACCTGCCTCGCCGGCGACCGCATCGGCGACTACAGTTTCGACCAGCCCCTCCGCCGCGGCGACCGCCTCGTCTTCAGCGACATGGCCATCTACAGCATGGTCAAAACCAGCCACTTCAACGGCGTCGCCCACCCCTCCATCGCCCTCTGGGACCCCGAAAACGGAGGCCTGCGCATCACCCGCACCTTCGGTTATCGCGAATTCCGCGACCGCCTGGGCTGAGACCCCTCCATGACAAATCCGGAAAAAATTCTGCTGGAGCTGGACAAAAATCTACAGAATCCTGTGGAACTGATCCTGTATGGACGCGCTGCGCTTTCACTCGCATTTCTAGACGGTGGGGATTGGGCCGCAACCATGGATGTAGATGTCATTATCCCGAATCTCTCGGTGGCGGCCTTTGATCAGAACCTTGATTTCTGGAAAGCACTAGAACAAACCAACAGCGCCCTTGAATCTGAAGGGCTTTACCTCACACATGTTTTTTTGGAGGAACAGGTCATCCTCTCCAAGGAGTGGAGAACACGCTGTGTGCCTATCGTCATGGAGGGTCTGAAAAATCTGACAGTGCATCGCCCGTCCACGGAAGACCTCATCCTCACAAAAATGATGCGCGTTGATCCACAGGACCGGGAAGACATTCTGAACTTACATCAATATGTGTCCCAAGACATCGAGTGGAAATCTTTTTTCACAAGCGCGGTAGTGCCAGACATACCCGAAATTCAGGAAGCGTTTTTTAAAAACCAGGAATGGTTCGTTGAGAAGGTGCTTAAATGAACGTTCTCGGCGACATGCTTCACGAAACCCGGATCCTGTCCCCCGTGCGGAGGAAACTTCGGCGCTTTGGCTTCCCAACGGAAGCCCACCTGGTGCAACTGGCCATACACAGAGGCTGTCGTCACTATCTGCAACCAGGCCCCCCCATTCAGGATCCGGGTCCAGCCCTCATCAGCAACCTTGAGATCGCGGCGGCGTTGCTTTCCAATGAAGCCCTCTACAATCCCACGTTCATCCGGGTTGCTGCGCAGCTGATCGGAGGAGAAAACAACCCTGAGTCAATTTTAAGAATCGCAGATATGGAACGCATACAAACTCCCTTGCGACACATTGCACAGGCCGGCCATCGAATTGAGCCCGACAATCCTTTTTGGAAAACACTCCTTGAACGCTTGCCGAAACGAAACCCACCGGAAGGTGTACTTCCGCATTCAGATCGGTTCACAACCGAATCAACACTTCATGCTGGCCAACTGCACAGAGCGCGCCCCAAACGCTGGCTCCGTCCTGTGTGACTATTCCGGCAACCACACCTCGACCGGCAGTCGTTGACGCCCCCACTCCAGGGCTTCTCCGTGCGAATCGAAAAACAGGTCCAGCTTTTGACCTTTGATGTCCCCTCCCCTGTCCTCCACCCTTCCCCAGCCGTAGCCGGGCACCCGCACGATGGTGCCAAAGGGGTAGAGGCGGGTGTCCGCCGCGACCGTGCCCCGTTGCGCCCGCGTGCCGGAAGCGGTGATGCCCACCGCCTTGGGCTTGCCTTTGTTGGGACCCGACGCGATCACGGGTTGACCCAGCCGCCACCAACTGCGTTTCCATCCACAACAACTCCCGCATTCGCAATATCCCGTGATTTCCATGCGCTGCACCCGGTCCGGAGCACGTCTCGGCAGGGCAAAATGAGGACGATGGGCGCAAGCCCCCATCAGCAACAACAGCGGAACCAGGTAAAAGGCCCTCATAGAAGGGGTTTCCTAGCAAATCAACGCCTGGGGGACAGGTTAAAATTGAGGTCTTTCACATTTTATTGGCTATTCCCCGCAAAACCGGGTAAAGAGCCCCGCGCATGAACGAACATTTCCCCTTTTGGTTGCAGCAGGTCCTGATCTGGTCCTACGTCATCCCCGCCGGATGGATGATGGCCTTTGCCATCAATCTCTACATCCTGATCGCCTTCTCCGTGCGCCGCCGCAGGCAGATGCGCCGGGAAATCGAAACCCTGCGCACGGATTTTGCCCTCCGCTACACCGACGCCGATCTTCCACGGGTCACCACGCAAATCCCCGTCTACAACGAATTCAACGTGATCGAACGCTGCATGAGGGCCTGCGCCGCCATGGATTACCCCCGTCACCTGCACACCCTTCAGGTGCTGGACGATTCGACCGACGCCACCCGCGAACTGATCGACCGCATCGCCGAAGAGCTGCGCGCCGGCGGCGTCCGGGTCGATGTTTTCCGCCGCGCCAACCGCATTGGCTACAAAGCCGGGGCTCTCGACGCCGGCATGTCCGCCAACAACGACCCCTTTGTGGCCATTTTCGACGCTGATTTTGTTCCCCCGGCTCATTTTCTCCGCCGCATGATCGAAGTGATGCTCATGAAGGAAGATGTCGGCATGGTCCAGGCCCGCTGGGGCCACCTGAACGAAAACGAAAACATCCTTACCCGCACCCAGGGCATCGGCATCGACGGCCATTTCACCGTGGAACAGACCGCCCGCGCCTGGAACGACTTGATCATGAATTTCAACGGCACCGCCGGCATGTGGCGCCGTCAGGCCATCGAAGACGCGGGAGGCTGGGAACACGACACCCTGACCGAGGACCTCGACCTCTCCTACCGCGCCCAGCTCAACAAGTGGAAACCCTACTTCCTCGTGGACGTGGTCGTTCCCGCCGAAATTCCCGGCGACATCAACGCCTTCAAATCCCAGCAGTTCCGCTGGGCCAAGGGCTCCATCGAGACCGCCAAGAAACTTCTGCCCGCGGTTCTCGCCTCCGACCTTCCCCTGTTCACCAAGCTGCAGTCCTTCCTGCACATGACCCACTACATGGTTCACCCCATCATGCTCTGGCTCTCGCTGATGGCCTTGCCCGTGCTCAAATTCACCTGGTACGCCTACTACTCCTACCAGATTACGCTGGGCCTGATCATGCTGATCGCGGCCACCATGGCCCCCACCGTCATGTACGCCGTCTCCCAGTGCGGACTGCACCACCGCCCCTGGCGGCGTCTGGCGCTGCTGCCCGTGCTCAGCGTCCTGGGCGTGGGTATCGCCATCTCCAACAGCCAGGCCGTGTACGAGGCCCTGCGCGGACGCAAAAGCGCCTTTGTGCGCACGCCGAAAAGCGGTGACGCCAGCCAGAAATCCAAAGTCAACTACCAGTTCCGCATGCCGAAGCTGGCGATCCTGGAAATCCTCCTCGGCGCCTACTGCATGGCCACCACCGTGGAATACTTCCAGGAGGGCCGCTTGTGGGTCGTCCCCTTCCTGCTGATCTACAGCGTCGGCTTCACCTGGGTCGGCCTGATGTCCGTGGTACACCACCTCCAGGCCCACCGCAGCGTCACGGTGTAAAAAAATACAGGCTTAGAACGTGATTCCAATGCCCAGGCTGGCTTCGCCCTGCCAGAGCGTGGAGCCGCTGAAGGTCGCCACAGAGTTGCCGTTTCGATAGAAGTAACTGGCCTCGGACTCCACCACCGTGCAGTAACCGCGGACATCGGCGCGCAAAAATACGGTCTTCGTCAGAAACGCCTTCACCCCCGCCCCGATGCCAAGGCTCAACTTGGTATCGTTCCCGAAATCATCGGTGGAAAAGTGCGTGGCCCCAATGTGCGCTGAGACGTAGGAGCGCTTGCGTTCGGACCCGAATTCGGAGATGCCCCCCACCTGGATGACATCAATCGTCAGGTCCACGTTGCCGAGGCCGCTGCTGCCCTTGAAATCAATGCTGCTCTCCTGATGACTCCACAGCAGTTCAAACCGCCCACTGGCGTTCAGCGGTGCATAATCCAGGACGATCCCGAAGGACGATGCCCCCTCAAAACTGTATGTCTCCTTCGTGTTGGAGTCCTCCACCTCGCCGCCAAAACGATAGCCAGTGAGCGCCGAGATCCCGAACAGGGTCGTTTGCTTGAGGGGCGTGGGGAACATCTCCTGCGCCCAGGTGGGCAGCGCCACCGCACAACTGAACGCGGCGAGAAGAATTTGCTTATGGATGCGTGGAGCCAGGGTTTTCATACATGTTCCGATTGGTTTCAGGATTTGTTTGATAGGACAACGGATTGCTATGCAACCGTAGATTCCCGCCGCCGCCAAGGATAAACGGATGTAAAATACCTTTTCACGCTTTTTGAACATCCGGGAAAAGGAGGGCAACAGTTTGCATGATCCTTGTTTTGCGTTTGGTTTTCCAAAGCATAGAGGTACGCCATGTCCTACTCCACCTCCATGCATCGTTCCCAGTTGCCGCGAACCGGTTTGGCGCTGGGAGGAATCGGCACCGGCTGGTTTGAAATCCGTCAGGATGGCGGTTTTGCCCACTGGGAAATTTTCAACAACTGGCCTCTCTTCAGCGGAGCGCGTTACCCCTACAACGAAAAGCAGTCGCTGTTTTTCATGCTCTGGGTGAAGCCCGAACACGAAAATCAGCGCCTGGTTCTCCTGCAGATCGAGGACGGGCACGATGCCGCCGCGATCGAGCGCCACGAGTTCCAGTACATGTTCCCGTGGGTCAGCGGAGTGGATGTGATTCACTACCGCGCCTCGGTCCCTTTCGCGGAACTGGATTTCGAACAGGACGGCCTTCCACTGCGGGTGCGGCTCCGCGCCTGGTCGCCCTTGATTCCGGGCAATGTGAAGGACTCCAATCTGCCGCTGGCCTGTTTCGATTTCGACATCGAATCCACCGCCGCGCGTCCCGTCGATGTGCAAATTCTCGCCACCCTGCGCAACGCGGTGGGCTACGATCAGCCCGGACGCATCTATAAAAACCGCCGCGTGCGGGACGGGGACTTCTCCGCCGTGGTCATCGAAAACGATCAGCTCGATCCCAAAGCCGCGACCACGGGAACCATGTGTCTGGCCTCCGCCGGCGCCGCCTCCACCGCCTACATGGGCTGGGAACACCACCATCCCTACTACGAACGCCTCCTGCGCGAGTTCCCCCTGCCGGAGGTCGACGACACGGACGGGCGCAACAACACCGACAAGGCCACCGGCAAAAAGAAGGCCGATCCGCGCTGCTTTGTGACCCTTGGACATCCCGCCCGCCTGGAGGCGCGCGGCGACCGCTTCTCCCACCGCTTCTCCCTGAGCTGGCACTTCCCCAATCTCTACGGACGTCCCTCCAAGAACGATCCCAACTACAACATGGACGATCCCTGCGGCCACGACCGCTTCGAAGGCCACCGCTACGCGCTGGACTTCGACTCCGCCGAGGCCGTCGCCCGCTACGCCCACCGGAACTATGATCGTCTGCTCGCCGAAACCGAAGCCTTCCACCGCTGCTTTTTCGACAGCGATCTGCCCGCCTTCGTGCTCGATCAGGTCAATTCGCATCTCAACACCTTTCGCACCTCCACCTGGCTGACCCAGACCGGCATGTACGGCGTGCTGGAGGGCCTGAGCCACACCAAGCCCTATGCCGGCATCGCCACCACCGACGTCGCCATGTACGGCCAGATCGCCACCAGCCTGCTCTTTCCCGAGCTGGACCGCATGACCATCGACACCTGGCGTCGCTTCCAGCGCGACAACGGGATTGTGATCCACTCCGTGGCCTGCAACAGTTTCGAAATCCCCGAGGGCGAGGCCAATGGACACCGCCTCGACATGCCCGCGCAGTTCGTGTTCCAGGCCCTGCGCACGGGGCTCTGGTCCGGCGACCGCGCCTATCTGGCCTCCGTGTGGCCGAACGCCAAGGCGGCCCTGGCTTATGTGCTGCGCGAGCGCGACCCCAATGGCGACCACCTGCCCGACATGGCGGGAATCATGTGCTCCTACGACAACTTCCCCATGTACGGTGTGGCCCCCTTCGTGGTCTCGCAGTGGCTGGCCGCCGTCGCCCTCGCCCTCAAGGTCGCCGAACAACTGGGCGACAGCGCTTTCGTGACGGAGTACACGCCGTATTTCGCCTGCGGCTGCGCGACACTGGAGCAAAGCACCTGGAACGGGCGCTATTTCAAGCTCTACGCCGATGCGCAGGCCAAAGACCCCGGCGGTCTGGACGGCTGCATGACCGACCAGCTCGTGGGCGAGGGCGCGGCGCATCAGCTCGGTCTGCCGGCCCTGGGCGACGAAGACAAAATCCGCGCGGCGCTCCGCAGCATTCTGGAGATGAACTACAAGCCGGAACAGGGCCTGCGGAACTGCCAGTGGCCCGGCGACGCCTTCCTCCACGACATCGACAAAGACACCTGGGTGGACCAGGCCAACACCTGCTGGACGGGCGTGGAGCTGAATTTCGCGGCGCAGTTGCTCTACCACGGCATGACCGAAAACGCCTGGGAGATTGTGCGCAACGTTGATGAACGCCACCGCACGTGGGGCATTTATTTCGACCATCAGGAATTCGGCGGCCACTACTTCCGCTCCATGTCCGCGCTGGCCATTCCCAACGCCTTCCTCGGGCTGAGCCACGACGGCGAAACCCTGCGCATTGCGCCGCGGCGTCCCCTGCCCTACGGCCGCTGGTGCGTCCTGCTGCCCGGCGCGTACGGAACCCTCTTCCGCAGTCCCGCAGGCACCCGCCTCGTCCTCAACGCCGGCACCCTGAACGCCCGCCGCATCGAGATCGCCCTCCCCGGTCCGGTGACCCTCGACAACATTCCCGGCGTCTGGGTGGCGGAGACGACGGCGGGTGAAAGCGCCTTTTGCCGGAAAGCGCGCCAATAGATTGAAGACACATGTGGACCCAGTTCGGTCACCTCGACTTCACCCACAGCGGAAACATCCACCACTCTTCAAAAATTATGAAAACCCATTCCCTCGCCGGCAGTCCCTCACTCCCGAAGCATCAAAAATCCGTCCATGTGATCGCCCACACCCACTGGGACCGCGCCTGGTATTGGCCCTTTGAGCGGTTTCGCTTGAAGCTGGTGGAATGTGTGAAAGCGGTCCTGCGCGACCTCCGCGCCGATCCGGACTACCGCTTCCAGTTCGACGGGCAAGTGCTGATGTTGGAGGACTACCTCGCGATCTGCCCCGGGGACGCAGCCTATCTGCGGGACTGTGCGCGGCAGGGCCGCATCAAAATCGGGCCCATGTATTGCCTCTCGGACGTGTATTGCACCGGCGGGGAAGCCCTCATCCGCAACCTGCTGATCGGGCGGGAGTGCTGCGAGGCCTTCGGTGGCGGACGCTCCGAGGTGCTCCACATGCCCGACACCTTTGGCATCACGCCTTGCCTCCCCATGGTGGCGGAGGGCTTCGGCTTCAAAGCCTTCTCCTTCATGCGCGGCGTGGCCGGCCAGGTGCCTGGCCTCGTGGACATGCAGAACATCCAGGGCATCGAACCGCAGATCCCGTCCGACACACGCTGGTTTCACTGGATCGGCCCCGACGGATCGCGCATCACCGCCATCCGTCTGCGCGAAGGCTATGCCTCGGCGGCCCTGCGCATGGGCCTGGATCCCGGGCGTGGCGAGGTGACGCTGCCCCGCTATGCGGAGGCCCTGCGCACTGCCGCCGCGAAGTGGGACACGCCCGCGCATCCGGTCGTCCTGCTGATGGCCGGCGTGGATCATCAAATCCCCTGGGAAAAACAGGGCGAGGCCCAACACCTTGCCTCCGCGGAGGGCGGGTATGCGTTCCACTTTTCCACCCTCGATGCCATGGCCGATGCGCTTGCGGAAACAGACCCCTCCGACTGGCCCGAGTGCCGCCACCAGGAGTTCCACGGCTCCGGCGCGGGCAGTGTGCTCGGAGGCACCGTCTCCACCCGCATCCACCTCAAGCAAACCAACGCGGCCATCGAACAACTCCTCGTTCATCAGGTCGAGCCCGCCATCGCCTTCGCCCGCCTGCTGGGCCGGGACGATCCCGCCTTCGCCGCTCTGACTCACGCCTGGAAAACCCTGCTCGCCACCCACCCGCACGACGACATCTGCGGCTGCTCGGTGGATGCCGTGCACCGGCGCAACGAATCCGACATGGAGCAGGCGTTCCACTGCGCGGATGCACTCCGACGCCGCGCCTACCAGCGACTCGCGGACGTCTTCGGCGGGGCCGATCCCGCAGACCCGCGCCCGCAGTTCGTGCTCGTGAACTTCCAACCCCGCACGCGCCGCCACGCCTCCCGCGTCCGCCTCGACTTCGAAGGCCAGCGAAGCTGGGGCGACATCGCCCTGCCCCCGCATTTCCGCATCGTCGATGAAGCGGGGCGGGAAGTTCCCTTCGTCGAAATCCGTCGCGGTCAAAGCACCGAGCACCCGCGCCTGTTTGTGGAACTCGAACTTTTCGCGGAATTGCCCTCCATGGTCTGGAAACGCTTTTTCGTGGAGGCGATGGAGGCCCCCGTCCACACCTCGTCCCTTGTCCTCGAGAACCCACAGCTCCGCATCACTCCGCGCGAGGATGGGAGTTTCGACCTCCTCGACAAATCCACCGGCATCCTGCACGCCCGGCAGGGATTTTTCACCTCGCAGTCCGACATTGGCGACAGCTACGATTTCAGCGACATTCCCGGCGAAGCGGAGCGGGAACTCACACCGCTTGGCCTGGAGATACAGATCGTCCAGCACAGCGGCGGCGCTTCCGAGCTGAAGCTGAGCGGCAGTTTCGAACTCCCCGCGTCGGTCGACAGCGCCACGCGGACGCCCTCTCCGGAGGCTGTGCGCATTCCGTTTGAGCAACGCCTCTTGCTGGCACCGGACGCCGCTGAACTGGACGTATGCCTTTCCTTCACGAACCACGCCGCCGACCATCGCCTGCGCTGGAATGTCGCCCTGCCGTCACACCCCGCATCCAGCCTGGCCGGTCTGGCGTTTCACACCGTGCGCCGTCCCGCCGGCGAACAACCGACGGGCGACACAGCGCCGCGCATTTTCCCCGAGCACCCCATGGACTCCCTGGTGGCCGCAGAGAGCGTCGCCGTCTTCAGCGATTTCCCCCGCAACTACGAAATCGTGCGCGACAGCGCGGGCAGCCGCATCGCCATCACCGTGCTGCGGAGCGTCTCCTGGCTCTGCAACCCGCATCAGGGCGCCACGCGTCCCGGCATCCATGCCGGTCCGCACACCTTCGTGCCCGAAGCCCGATTCCTCGGACGCTCCTGCCGCCAAAGGCTCTGCCTTCGGCCCTACGCCCCGGCGGAGGAGGAGCGCCTGTACGGAGAATCCTTGCTCTGGAGGGCGCAACCCTTCTCGGGTCAGCCGGATGCCACCTGTGTGCAGGCACCGGTGACCGTGCCGATGTCCTTTCCAACCGTGTGCGTGCGGGGCGATGTCCTCCTCAGCGCCTGCAAACCCGCCAGCGACGGCGACGGCATGCTGTTGCGTTTGCAGAATCCACACCCAGGCCCGCAGACCTTCGCGATGACGCCCCCGCCCGGCTGCACGGTGGAGGAAGTGCGACTCGACGAGACCCCCTGGAACAAGGCCCCCAGCACATCTCTGCCCCCGCTTGGAACCCGCAGCTTCCGTATCCGGGGCAAAGCGGCCGGAATCGAAACAACAGCATCCCCCAAAACGTCTACCCGCGCGCCACGGAACACGACAAATGGCCCGGCGACACCGAAGGCCGATCCCCCCTCGCCTGAATCCTGCTTGCCCAGGTCTGCGGACGCCCACCGCGCTACCTGAGAAAAAGCAACTCTCCGCGTTTGAAGGCGAAGCGGGATATGAGGTTCATCAGGGTCTCGTGCGGGGTTGGAATGTGAAGGGAACTGGGAATGGGGAAAGAAAACAAGGAGCGGAGCTTGGGAAAGCGGGGAAGTCGATTGAGATCATTTTTCAAAAAAACACCCGCCGGCCTCGCGACCGACGGGTGCCCCACAGAAAGAATTTGGGATTTTAGATTGCGGAATGAGGATTACGTTCAGCGGCGCTTGCGGAACAGCAGCAGGCTGCCCAGCGCGATGCCGACCAGCGCCAGGGTGCCGGGTTCGGGGATCACATTGAGGTAGAGAGCACTGGTGCCGCCGTCCACCACGAAGGAGCCGCTCAGACCGCCGGCCAAATTGGTGGCGCTGAAGTCGGAGGCCTCGAAGTCCGTGGTGCTGGTCCAATCGACAAGTTTGTACCAGCCCGCGCTGCCGGTGTTGGCGAAGTCGAAGGCCCAGGATTCGCCAGTCGTTCCTTGAAGGAAATTACCGGAGCTGATGTTGAGCAGGTCACTGGTGCCGAAGTTGGCCATGTCCGCGCCCGCGGCGCCGAGTTCGAAGACCCAGGCGTCGTCCACCACTGCGGAGGAATTCCAGGTCACAGTGCTGGTAATGTTGAGGGTCCCGATGCTGTGTCCGGGGCGCAGGGAGCCGGTGATACCGGTGGCGCCGCCGATGGTGCCGGTGCCGGCAAGGATGCCGCCCGTGTTGACGGTCACGGTGTTGTTCACCGAGGTGCCCGTGGCGAGAAGAAGGGTACCAGTGTCGTTCACCGTGACCGCGCTGGCCAAAGAACCAATGCGGTCCACCGCGCCGAGGGCTATGTTGGTGGCCACGGAATGATCGGTGCCGCCCGTGCCATTGAGCATCACCTGATAGTCGTTCAGGATGCCTGCGATAATCCGTCCTGTGGCAACTCCGGTCCCCGTCACCGCCTGCCCCACCACCATGCTGCCGGTGATCGGGGAGGTGAAGGTGAGAAGATCGGCCTCGATGCCGCTGTTGGTGAAGGTGGCGGTGAGGCCGGACTGGGCGGCGGCCTGGATGCGGCCGAGTTTGACCGTGCCGCCATCGATGGTGACTCCGCCGGTAAAGGTGTTGGCGGCGGTGAGTTCCAAGGTGCCGGCACCGGTCTTGAGGATGCTGCCGGTGGTGCTGCCAGTGCAGGGCCATTTCATTTGACCGACCGATTGTGAATGACCAACTCTAAACACCGTCGAGTGTCAGCCTGGTTTTTCTCGATCCACTCTGGGAGCCACGTTTTGGAACCGGTGCTGCGCTTGTGGTAGAAGAGCACCAGGTTTCGGAGTAGGATGAGATGGACCAGGAGCCTTGGGTTCCGGCAGCGGATGCCGTCCTCGCGCAGTGTGCCGTCTTTGGGGTGGTGGGTTTTGTTTTCCACGCTCCAATGTTGGCGGATGTAGGTTCCAAGGCTCCTTTTATCCTCCAACAAATCCCCTCGACTTGTGACGAAGAAGCGGGATTCCCACTCGGAATCATCCGTTTGGCTGCACAGCTCCACCAAGAGTTCCGCGCCGGGGAAACCGGCAGATTCGGGGGTGACCTCCACGCCGCGGATTTTGCGTTGGGTCACCCGGCCATGGCCTTTTTCTACGCCGAGAGAAAAAAGGGGGCAGAGGAGGTGCGCCGTTGCGCCTGCTCGAGGAGTTTCGGCTGGTTTCCCTTGATCTGCAACAGGATTTCCCCTCCCTGGTCGAGGATTTGTGTGGAGGTTTCGATGCTGGTGTTGCCCGCGTCGGTCGAGATGCTGCTTCCCTGCAGGTCTCCCACCTCGGCGATGGCCTTTCGTGCGCAGGTCGCCTCGCCATCAGGTCCCTCCTCCTTGTGCCGCATGGGGGCCATGCTGATCGGAATACCGTCTGAGGCGTCCACAAGGCTGACCACCCCGCCAATGTCGCGGACCATTTTGCCATCCAGTGCCATCGCGGGAGGCAGCCCGTCGCGTTGCGTGGCCAGCCAGGTGTTGATGTGCGTGGCGAGCAGATCAGGATCGATCTTCTCCAACAGGTTGCGCAGGGCTCGATATCCAGGCACTTTTCGGAAAAGACCCTCCCCTTTGCGCGGCATTCCCAGCTCTTTGCGTTGCTGCGGGGTCAGACTCTTGCCAAAGCGGACGATGCTCACCACGTCGCGCCTCCCCGCGAGCATGGCCATCACGACCAGACTGAGCATCGCCGAGAGGGGATAGCTTCGGTTGCGGGCACGCGGGTCCGGGAAGCCACGGAAGGAATCGTGAAGACTTTCCCGATGCTTCTTCCTGAGGGGCAGAACGCCGTGCGCATTGGTGTCCGCTCCGGGCTCGGAGTCCCCCACTGGCGCGCGCAGGCGCTCCAGGGCGGTGGCCGAAAAGGGTTTGAACCACACCTTTTTCGGTCGGCCGTGAGGACAGAAAAACTCGGAGCGGGTCCGGGCGAATCCCATCGTGTCGCCCAAGTGAATCCAGCCTGCGGCCTTGTAGGCTGTACCCTCATGGGCTTCAATCTCCGAGAAGCTCTCCGCAGCCAGGGGCGCATACCCAAAACGTTCCTCCCACTGCTTCGGCAAGGCCCGGACAACCGCGCCGAGCACCTGCGAGGCAAGATTCGGAGCCTCGCCCTTTGCGGTGAGCAGGGCATATCGGCGATTTTGCACCACCCACTTCAGTCGTTCGGTCGCCCGACGGGGGTCCCATCCGATATACTCGTCGCGCGCCTTGAGATGATAACAGCACGCCCCCCACGCCAACAGGGCCACCAGTTCCCCGTCGAGGAACACCCACTGGCGCAGGAAGTCCCCCACGGGCGGGCAGGCTCCCAGGTAGTGATGTTTTTCCAGAAGGCGATCAAACTCGCGGTTCTGTTCCGGGGAGCTATAACTGTGGACGACGACACGGGAGCGGCTTTCCGAAAGGATGGAGCCGCTTTGGGGGGACTCGGGAGCGGATTTTTGTGTTTTCATGACAGCTCCACCCTGTCAAAATGCACAAAGATGTCAAGCCTTGGGTGATCTGCTAATGCAGGCCGGGGTAAGCTTCATCCAAATGAAATGGCCGTGGGTAGAATGAGGATGGCACAACTTGGGGCTTGCCGCTGACCTGTTTTCTGAGATAAAAGAAACGTCCGTTCCATCCCAATCCCCCTCTGGAAACCCATGTCCACCGAAATCGCACCCTCTTCCGCCCCCTCCACCGAAACCGCCACCCCAGCCCTCAACCTCCGCAAACAACTGGTTTGGATGGCACCTGCTTCGTTGCTGATCCTTCTGGCCGCCTCCTTTTGGCTCTGGTCGGAAAGCCGTTCGACGCGTGTTCGCACCGAAGTGTTCCAGGCCTTCACCGAGGCAGCCGACGCCGAAGCCTTCGAACAGGTCGCCCGCGCCTGGCCCGGCGAGCCCGAAGCCCCCCTCGCCCTGCTCCGCGCCGGCGAACTCCGCTTCAACAAAGGCGAATTCAGCGCCGCCCTGGCTCTCTACGAAGAATTCGGCAAAATCTATCCCAAACACCGCATGGCCGATGCCGCCGCCTGGGGACGCGTGTTGTCCCTCGAAGCCGGCGGCAAACACGAGGAAGCCTTGGCGATCTTCCTGACCCATGACGACAGCTCCCTCTTCTATCCGCAGGCCCTCTTCGGCCGCGCCCGCACGCTCGAAAAACTCGGACGCCCCCAGGAAGCCCTCGTCATCTACGACTTGATCGAAACAGAATTTCCCGGCAGTGGCTGGTTCAATCAGGCGCGTGAATTCCGCAAACCTCTCGAAATCGCCCTTCGCACCCGGGCGGAATGAAACGCAGACTCCTTTTTGGCGGATGTTCCCTTCTCCTCGCAACGCTGCTCTGGTCCGTGGTTGCATGGCCCCTCCCGCTCCACGTGTTTCAGGGAATTCCGGCCGCCCCGCTGAACCCGGAACGCGCCGCGCCCCAGCGCATGATTCCGGGCGATCACCTCCAGCTTGTCTACCAGTCCTGGCTGGCCAACGACACCCTGTTCGGACCCACATCCTGGGGCGACAACCCCTACGAATTCAACCCCGGTGGCGAAAACGCACAACCCGTTTCCCGTCCCTTCTCGTTTCCGTTCCATCTAATTTTCGGTCTCGGCAGCCTGCTCCGCCTTGAGGCGCTGGGTTGGAACCTCACGTTTTGGGTCGCCCTTGCCGTCTCCCTCGGGGCCACCGTTCTCTGGTTGAAACGCTGGAGCGGCCATCGCCCCATCCTGATCTGGAGCGCCGCCCTGCTCGGACATTGCCTGCCCATCTACTGGCACAACGTCCTGAAAGGAAGCCCCGCCGCTCTCGCGCAGATGTGGATTCCGCTGCTCCTCCTCGGCCTCGATGTCTGGCTGCGCGACAAAAAACGCTGGGGCGCCCTGCTCGCCGGCGCCTCCGTTTTCTTCGCCGGATTGCTGAACGTGCATCTCCTCTTTTTTGCGTTGCTGCTGCTCCCCCTCTGGCTTCTACCCAACCTCTTCGCCGCCCGCGCCAGCCAAAAAACGTCCCCAAAGGACTGGTGGCTCTATCTCCGCAGCGGCTGGCCCCTCCTGCCCGGTCTCGCCCTTTCCTTCCTCCCCCTGCGGGCCCATCGCCTCTCCTTCCAGGGAACCGAAGCCGAAAACGGCTTTGCCTTCAGCGAAATCGCCCGTTTCAGCGCCCCGTGGAGCCATAGTTTTGATCCGGCAGTACGCGGGGGACTCCGTGAAACGTATATCGGCGACGGACTTCTGCTTCTCGTCGGCATCCTCCTTGCCCTGCTGATTTTCCGCATGTCCTGGAAGGGAAAAGCCAAAGACCGCGCCCATTTCGCAGTCCTCATCTGGATTCTTGTGTTGGCGGGTGCCTGCACGATTTTCGCCAGCGGTCCAAACAATCCCTGGGGCGTCTCCTTCTGGCAAGAGATTGTTCGCCACCTGCCCCCCCTCGCCTTCCTCCGCGAGCCCGCCATCGTCCTCCTCCTGCTCCCCTCCTTCATCGCCCTCGCCACCGCCCTCGGCTTTTCCGTACTCCCTTCAAAACTCTCCGCATCCTTCGGCATCGCCGCCCTCCTCTTGCTCGGGCCCCTCCTCCTGCGCCACCTCCACCCCCGCATCTGCCTGCTCGAACGCCGCAACCTCGCCTATCAAGCTGCCGCCGACGACCTCGAACGCCCCCACGCCATCGCCCTGCCCCTCTGGCGCGGAGACTCCCCCTGGAGCAGCATCTACGTCGCCCACGCCAAAAACGAACATCTCCGCCTCGTCAATGGCTACCGCGTCAGCGCCGACACGCGCTACGTGAGCGAGGTCTACGAACGTTTCCAGTCCTTTAACCAAGGATCCCTGAGCGACACCCAGCTCAACGACCTCCTGCAGCGCGGCATCGAACGCATTCTCTTCCACGAAAACGCCTTTCCGGAGGAGGCCGGCCCCTTTGCCTCCGGACGCTGCCTGCTGGCCCTGCAAAGACATCCCCGTCTCAGCCTCCTCGGCCGCGACGGACCCGTCTGGGCCTTCGCCATCCGCCCCCAGACCTCCGAAACCACGCCCGACGCGACAGCCCCGCCCGCCTTCGCCTCCACACGCTTCTGGAACCTCGAATTCGGCATGGGAAACGCCGAACCCCAAACCGATCCCCTCTCCTACAACGGACAATACCAGCGCCTCAGCGCCAACACCCGCAGCGAAATCCTCACCCTCAACCTCGCCCTCACCGGCAACGAAATGCTCTGGCTCCGCGCCCGCGGACCCGGAACCTGCGACATCGATCTTCTGTACGGCGACGAAACCTGGTCCCGCGACCTCGAACTGGGGGACGCAGGCTGGACCTGGGTTGGCTTCGAACTCCCCGCCCGCAACGGTCCCCTCCAGGCCCTGCGTTTCCGCGCCAGCGGCGTCGAAGGCAGCATCGATCTGGACGTCCTTCATCTCACGACAGCCCAGTGGAACCCCAACCCTGAGGTCCCCGTGACCCTTCCGGCCCTCGCCTTTTTCCGCAGCGGACAGAGCGACCCCGAAACCGGATCCGTCCAGTTCCTGCCGGGCCGCGATCCCGCTGGCATTGTTTTTCACGGCCCCAACCTCCCCCTCCGACGCGGCCGCTACCGCGCCGAACTCCGTTTTCACAGCGAGGCCCCGGCCGACAGCGACATCGGCGTTTTTCGGCTCAAAGACCGCCCCGGCACCTCCGCCCCCCTGCGCCCAGGACAGCCCAGCGTTCTCCACTGGACCCACAACAGCAACAACCCCTGGAACATCGAAGTCCTCACCCACAACAACCAGCCCCTCACCCTTCTCTCCGTGACCCTCATCCCGGAACGGTAGAGCCCGGACGGCTTTGTCCAGCGCGGGGAACGGCATTACAGGATGGGAAGTTTTTCCCAGGATTTGCCGAGAATGGGCACCGGATTGGCACGCAGGTGTTTTTCGAGAAGAGTGGCGTAGACCTGTCGGAAGTCGGTATGGTGTTGGAGGTCCCCGCGATCAAGATCGTTGGGGTCGAGACTGGGCATGGGGCCGTGAACACCGGCTTTGATCTTTCCGCCGAGAACAAACAGAGGGGCGGCGGCGCCGTGATCGGTGCCCTGGCTGCCGTTTTCCTGCACCCGGCGTCCAAATTCACTGAAGACAATCATGCTGACACGGTCCTGGTTGCCCTGGCGCTTCATTTCGACCCAAAAGGCTTTGAGGGAATCGCCCAGTTCGCTCAGCAGGCGGGCGTGAGCCCCGGCCTGATTGGCATGGGTGTCAAAACCGCCCTGCGACAGATAATAGACCCGGGTGGACATGCCGCCGGCAATGAGGCGGGCAATCAGCGATAGATCGTTGGCCAGTCGGCTGCGCGGAAATCCGGCGGGGGCTTGTGACTTTTTGAGGGTCTCGTGCAGAGTCCCACTCGACACAACGGCATCGAGATGGGTGCGCTCCAAAAAATTCAGCGCGTTGTTTTCGCCCGGACGCGCGCGGCCGGTGCCGGGGCCGATGGAACCTCCGGACATAACCTCGATATCATCGTCGAAACTGAACTGTTTGGGGTCGCGGAAGGTGATTCCGAGGGAGGAATTTCCCTGGAACGTCTGCGGAGGCATGTCGGTGAGACTGATCCCGGTTTCGGGCGGCATCCCTTTGCAGGCGTTGTCAAAATAACGTCCCACCCACCCTTCCAGGTTTTTGACATCTTCGGGACGGCCGGTGTGCCAGATTTCGGTGGAGCGGAAATGGCTGCGGTTGGGGTTGGGATAGCCAACGCCGTTGAGGATGGCGAGCAGTCCGTCGTCATGCAGGGCTTTGAGTCCGGCGAGGGATTCGTGGAGTCCGATATCCGCGTTGAGCTTGAGGGCGTTTAGTTCCACCTGTCCCAAACGGGGCCTCGCACGGCGGTAGTGGTCGTTCTGGAGGGGAATGACGGTGTTGAGTCCGTCGTTTCCGCCCGCGAGCTGAAGGAGAATGAGGATGGGCGCATCTTTGCCGTGTGGCCGCTGGAGACCGGTGGCGAGTTCGGCGGCATCGAGACGGCGCAGGGTCTGGTCGAGGAAGGAAGGCAGCGTGGTGGCCAGCGCCCCGCCGATCAGGCCCGTGCGCAGGAAGCGCCGACGTGTCATGAAGGTTTGGTTCGTGTTCATATCAGTTGAAACTGGGGTTGTTGCACGATGCGGATGAGGATGTCCCGAAGGATGTCGGGACTCCAGTCGGAGGGCGGGGCCTGGGCGGCGAGGATGTCGTCCATGCTTTTTTGTTCCGCAGGACGAAGAGGGTCGTTGTAAAAGCGGTCAAAGAGTTGTTCCCGCGCCTGCACGCGGGTGATGCTGCGATCCGGAAGGATGTGTTTCGGATCGAAGGACCCCCGCATCTTGAGATGTTCTTCGGCAAACTGATAGCGCAAAGCGAGCGTGGAGGCGGTGATCCAGGCGGGGCCTCCATCCCAGCCTTTGACCGACGGCGGCGCGAACAGGGTTTGGCCCAGTTGACGGCAGGCGCGGGCGATTCGTTCGCCGGGGGGACGTTTGCCTTCGAGCACGCGCAAGAGATGAATGGAGAAAACGACAGGTCCTTTGATCTGGGTGCGGACGCAGGCGGGACTGTAGAACTCGGGATGCAGAAAAAGGGCCCGCAAGGCGGATTTGATATCGAAAGAGGTTTCGCGCAGAACGGAGGCAATGGAAGCCACGGCTTTTTCATCGGCGGGATCGGAGGCGAAAAAACGCCAGAGTTTGTCGGCAAGAAAATCAGCGGCGCGGGGTTTCTGAAGAAGAATTTGGATGATGTCGCGGCCATCGAACCGTCCATTTTGACCAAAAAACCGTTTGTGGCCCTTGTCGTGCATGAAAGGCCTTTCGCGGAAGTTCCAGGTGGCGGCGTCGAGGGACCACCCGGTGAAGGCGCGGGCGGAGTTGCGAATGTCGTCTTCGCTGTAGTGGCCCTCGCCGAGGGTGAAAAGTTCCATGAGTTCACGGGCAAAATTTTCGTTGGGACTGCGGGCATTGGAGCGGGCGTTGTCGAGGTACACGAGCATGGCGGGGTCTTTGGCAACAGCCTCGACGAGTTCGGCAAAGGGGCCGATCCCCTTCTCGCGGAAGGTCAGATTCTGTGTCAGCAGCGGATAGGCCCCACGCACTTTTTCCAGCGAAGTGGCAAAATGGCCGTGCCAGAAGAGCGTCAATTTCTCCTCCAACGGATGTTGGCTGTCGGCCATGCGTTCCAGCCACCAGGCCTGAGCTTCCTGCAAACGCTCGCGCTGGAGGCGGTTGTCTTCGTTGCGGAGTTTCTGGCGTTCCTCTTCGCTGAGATTCTTCAACGCGGCGGGATCCATGCCGTTGGGAAAACGTGTATCCGCCCCCTCTTCGCGAAACCAGGCCGGGACCTGGGCGCGGGCGGCATCGGGCGGATAGGCGAGGACGGAATCGACGGCATCCTCCGGAGACAACGCCGAAAGAGCAGTGATCTGGGCGGGTGTTCCGCCAAATCCAGCGCGGCACATCAGGTGTGCGGCATGGGAACGGGTCCATTGACGTTTGGGCAATTGCGGAGGAGGCATAGGAAGTACCAACGAAACCAAGATATACCTATTGTGCGCCACCTTCCGAAAAAACGCAACATAATCCAAACGGTATAGCTGCGGGGTGGGTGCACCCCGAAGTGGTGTGGACGTTGCATAAGGAGGTTGGTCCGATCCAAAGGGGACTTCGGTATTATTGCAACAGTTACAATATAAGCATGACCATGGATCGTTCAGCCCTTGTCGCAGGCGTTAAACTACCAACCTCAACTCCAACTCAAGTCTAGCACCGCCCATCCGGGAAGACCGCCTCCCTATTCTCGCGTCTCATCCACGGAAACCCTTTCGGTTGCGCATAAAAACTGAGTTAACTGCCTCTGCCAATATCACACCACACACGAAAATCTCACCCTTCGATCTTCATTCGCCGACCCGCACCAGTTCTCCTCTCCCGTTTCCGATCATCGGAAACCCGCACGATTCAGACTTCCGATCTTCGGAAAAGCCAATTCCCCTTTAACGAAACCACGAACACAATCCTGTTCTGTTTTCACGCAGGAGTGGATGTTCGTGGCCTCCCTTTACTTCGTCTGCCGCAATGTCCGCAGCCCTTCCCAGCCGCCTTGGATCTTTTTGCCCGCTTTCTTCCGCTTTGTCCCAAAACAACTGCGAAAGTCATCCATCAGTCCCTGCAAAAAATCATCCCCGCCC